>NZ_JBKEIS010000001.1:0-210000 GCF_046365365.1 Oribacterium sp. P9
GCAGACGCGCAGGATTTAGGTTCCTGTATCTCTGATGTGCGGGTTCAAGTCCCGTGAGCCGCACGAGCGTACATGACGTTTTTTGAGGCTTTTCGGAAAACGTCATTTTTTATTGCCCGAATTTTCGGACAGATGTTTTTTTCTGTCTATCGGATATATGGGAAGAATATGGTATAATGAAGCAACAAAGCAGGACATGTTTTCGCGACCTGCGGATTTTGAAAGGATAGTACATGAATATAGAAAATACAGATTTGAAAAGCCTGATCGAGAAGGCGCTGGATATGCGGAACTACAGCTATGTTCCGTACTCCCATTTCCATGTGGGCGTTGCACTCCTCGCAAAAAACGGAAAGGTATACGGTGGCTGCAACATCGAAAACGCGAGCTATGGCGTATCGAACTGTGCCGAGCGTACGGCGCTCTTTCATGCCGTCAGCGAGGGCGTGAAGGAGTTTGACCGCATCGTCATCACCGGAGGACCGGAGGAGGGTGAGCTTCAGTTCTGCGCTCCGTGTGGCATCTGTCGGCAGGCACTGCGTGAGTTCTGTGATCCAAAGAGCTTCGAGATCATCCTCGCGAAGTCGACGGAGGACTACCGAAGCTACACGCTCGAGCAGTTGCTTCCAGAGAGCTTCGGACCTGAAAACCTGACAAACCAATATTTTGAACATCATCGAAATCGGATCTGAAAATCTGATGAGTGAATACTTTGAACAAAATCGAAAGGAGAATCACTATGTCTACACCTCACAACAAAGCAGCGCTTGGCGATATCGCGAAAACCGTTCTGATGCCGGGCGATCCGCTTCGCGCGAAGTTTATCGCAGAAACCTATCTCGAGAATCCGGTCTGCTTCAACACCGTTCGAAACATGCTGGGCTTCACCGGAACTTACAAGGGTAAGAAGATCACGGTGATGGGCAGTGGCATGGGCATGCCGTCCATCGGTATCTACTCCTACGAGCTGTTTCATACCTACGACGTCGATAACATCATCCGTATCGGCTCCGCGGGTGCCATCCAGCCAGAGGTCAAACTGAAGGATGTTATCATCGGCATGGGCGCCTGCACGGATTCGAACTATGGAAAGCAGTTCGAGCTTCCGGGCACCTTCTCTGCGATCGCAGATTACGGCCTCCTCAAGAAGGCAGTGGAAGCGGCAGAGAAGCTCGGGATCAATGTCAAGGTCGGGAACATCCTCTCTTCGGATATCTTCTACGATGCCCGTCCGGATGTGAATCAGCGCTGGGCACGTATGGGCATCATGGCCGCCGAGATGGAGGCCGCCGCACTCTATATGAACGCAGCGTATGCACATAAGCATGCACTCTGCCTGCTGACCGTTTCCGATCAGCTGCTTCGCGGCGAGTCCCTGAGCCCGGATGAGCGACAGGTCGGCTTTGACCAGATGATGCGTGTGGCACTGGAGCTCGCCTGAGCATCATCAGAATCGTGAAGGAAGATTTCCGGGTGTATGCCCGGAAATCGGTTTTTACACAGGAATCTGTGGTGAAGGATCCCGGGTGGGTGGGTCCGACGTAGAGCGGTCAGCATCGGCCCAGGATCGTAGAGGATAGAAATATGATTAATTATTCAGAAGATAAGACGATGTATCACATCGGTGTGGCACCGGGGCAGGTCGGACGGTACGTGATCCTGCCGGGCGACCCGAAGCGCTGTGAGAAGATCGCGAAGTATTTCGATGATCCGGTATTTGTAGCGGATCATCGGGAGTATGTGACCTATACGGGTACGCTGGACGGCGTTCTGGTTTCCGTGACCTCCACCGGTATCGGCGGGCCGTCGGCGTCGATTGCGGTCGAGGAGCTGCATATGTGCGGGGCGGACACCTTCATCCGTGTCGGTACAGCGGGCGGTATGGACCTCGATGTGCAGTCCGGCGATGTCGTGATCGCGAGTGGTGCGGTCCGTATGGAGGGCACCTCGAAGGAGTATGCGCCGATCGAGTGGCCGGCGGTATCCGATTTCGAGGTCGAGATGGCGCTGTACCAGGCAGCCGGAAATCTCGGACTGCGTCATCATGTGGGCGTGGTCGAGTGTAAGGATGCCTTTTATGGGCAGCATAAGCCGGAGGACCTGCCGGTGAGCTATGAGCTCCTCAATAAGTGGCAGGCCTGGCTGAAGCTCGGCTGCAAGGCGTCCGAGATGGAGTCAGCGGCACTCTTTACCGTGGCTTCCTACCTGCATGTGCGTGCAGGTGCGGTGCTCTTCATCATGTCGAACCAGGAGCGCGCGAAGAAGGGACTCAGTAACGAGATCGAGCATGACACCGATAAGGCGATCCGCACGGCGATCGAGGCGATTCGGATTCTGATCAAGAGAGATCAGCAGAAGGCGTGAGACGGGCACGACGTGGACAGGAAAATCTATGACGGTGAGCTTCAGTCGAACAGATATCTGGAAGGATCAGAAAAAGAATGAAAACAGTGAAGATTCCGGCAGCAGGTCCGGAGCGCGATGAATACTATATGAATCTGGCGATCCGGGAAGCCCGGAAGGCGCTGAAGCACGATGATGTACCCATTGGGTGCATCATCGTTTATGATGGGACGAATCCCGCGAGCAAGGCGGACCAGCATGCGGCCTCCCTCGGTATCGAGCCGGGCACCATCCTTGGGCGCGGCTACAACCGGCGAAACAAGGATCGGAGTGCACTGATGCATGCGGAGGTGATCGCCATCCGGCAGGCGTGCAGGGCTCTCGAGGACTGGCGGGTCGAGGACTGTACGATGTATGTGACCCTCGAGCCCTGCCCGATGTGCGCCGGGGCGATCGTGCAGGCCCGTGTTCCGCGCGTCGTGATCGGCTCCATGAACCCGAAGGCGGGTTGTTGCGGCTCCGTGCTGGACATGCTGCATGAGAAGCGCTTCAATCACCGCTGTGAGGTCCGGACGGATGTAGAGAAGGATGCCTGCGCAGCCCTCATGAGTGATTTCTTCGCAGCGCTCCGGGAACAGAAGCTGAAGAAACTGGAAAACGAGCAGCAGGCGGACAGAAGCTGAGAATCGAGGATAACAGAGTGACAGAAGAAAAGCAGACAAGTGGATATGATGGAAGGATCGATGCTGGCGAGAATAAAGGTCGCTGCATCATCGTGGGGGCCGGCGATTTCTTCGGGATGCCGTTTCAGCCGGCGGAAGAGGACTACGTGATCGCAGCCGATGCGGGGTATGAGAATCTGAAGGCCGTAGGCATCGTCCCGGACCTCGTGGTGGGCGATTTCGACTCGATGGAGGTGGAGGGCGTGAAGGGCGTCACCGGACCGGTGAAGGACCTCGATATCTTCGCGGATGCGGAGAAGGCCGAGTATATCCACCATCTGCAGCGCATCGAGCTGGACGGCGTCGAGACACGGGTCATCGATCCGATCAAAAACGACCCGGACATGCTGGCCTGTGTACGGATCGGCATGGAGCGAGGCTTTCGTTCCTTCCATCTCATCGGCGGCACGGGGAAGCGGATCGATCACTCCATCGCAAATCTGCAGATCCTCGGCTTCCTCGCGCAGCAGGGGATGCATGGCTATCTCTATGCTGAGCATCAGCTGGTGCGTGCGATTCGGAACGAAAGCGTGTGTTTCCCGAAGGAAATGCAGGGTTACTTCTCGGCGCTCTCGCTGAGCGACGAGTGCCACGGTGTCACCGAGCGTGGTTTTAAGTACATCGTTACGGATGTGACCCTCAGTAACATGATGCCGACCGGACTCAGCAACGAATTCGTCGGTACAGAGGCGGAGATCTCCGTGAAAGACGGCACACTGCTGCTGATTTATGACTGGAAGTAAATCGATACTTGATTGAAGTTTTTTGCTTTGCTATAATTCCGATAGAAGTAAAGAGCTGGGACGTACGAGGCTGCACATATTGAACCTACAAATACGACCTACGGGGCTCCAATATCTGTATGCATAATATAACGCCTCCCTTCGGGCCGAGGACTATAGTGGCATACGTGAGGTTTCCCACCTAGCAAGAGAGCTAGGAGTCAAGCGTGTAGTACGGCGTTCTGGTGTTACTCCGAAAATCTTATGATTTGGACCGACAGGCAACATGCCTGTCGGTTTTTTTGTACATATCCATGAGAGGGCCGCGCGTAGCGCGGAGCGGCGCATGGATGCCCCGGGCGGCGAGACAAAGCTCCTAAGGTTTCCTTAGGAGGCCTTAGCGGCGAGCGTATTCAGAGCTTTGCGTTGGCAAAGCTACTTGACCCGTTTTGCCTCCCGTGAAATTTCTGTGAAACCATCGCATTTACATAGCCTTTTGTGTATCATAGATGTGTAGTATTGATTTCATTTGTTTTAATCTATTTTAGGAGTGCAGTCCGTTGAAGAGAGAACAGTGGGAGCAGCAGATTCGTTGGGGCATCACCGCCTTTCTGGTGATCGCGGCGAGCGTACTCGTGGCGACGATTCTGATAAATTTCGGAAAGATCCGTGCGTTTGGCGGCACGCTGGTGTCGATTCTGGCACCGATCATTTATGGTGCGGTGATCGCATACATCACCGCACCGATCTATAATCATGTCTATCACTTCGTCTACAATCTGCTGGGAGGACGAAAAGCTGCAGCCCCGTCACTGAAGGCAGCTTCGGCTTCGTCGTCAGCAGAAGCACCGACGGACACGAGCGAACCGGCGGATCCGGAGAAAGCCGGATCAACCCCCACAGCGGCAGCTTCGGATACTGCAGCTGCGCCAGGCAGAGAAACGGCGGCGAAGCCGGCCACGAGTGCTGCACCTCGCATGATCGCACGTGCGGCAGGCACTCTGGTGGCGCTTCTGACCGTACTGGTACTGGCTGTCGGCCTCGTGTCGATGATCATCCCGCAGCTCTACAGCTCCGTCGCGAATCTGATCGCGACGCTGCCGCAGGATCTGTCGCAGACCTACCGGAACATCATGAACTACCTTCAGGATTATCCAGAGGTACGGGAAGCCGTGCAGCAGTACTACAACATCGCGTATGAGTACATCATGAATTTCCTGCAGAATCATCTGATGCCGAACATGCAGAGCATCGTGGCGTCGCTCGGTATCGGTATCTGGTCAGTGGTCAACTGGTTTAAGAACATCTTTATCGGCCTCATCGTGATGATCTACCTTCTGAACATCAAGGAGTCCATGCTGGGAGAATCCAGGAAGCTGACCTTCGCGCTGCTTCCGAAGAAGTGGGCAGAGCTTGTGGTGCAGGAGTTCGCCTACATCAACCGGGTCTTCGGCGGATTCATCGTCGGTAAGATCATCGACTCCCTCATCATCGGCTGGCTCTGCTTCTTCTGCCTGAGCTTTATGAAGATGCCGTACACGATGCTCGTTTCCGTCATCGTCGGCGTAACGAACGTGATTCCGTTCTTCGGTCCGTTCATCGGTGCGATCCCATCCTTCATCCTGATTCTGCTGACGAGCCCGATGCAGAGTGTATACTTTCTCATCTTCGTCCTGGTTCTGCAGCAGTTCGACGGCAATATCCTCGGCCCGCGCATCCTCGGCGACTCGACCGGTCTCAGCAGCTTCTGGGTACTGTTCTCGATCCTCCTGTTCGGCGGCCTCTTCGGCTTCGTCGGAATGATCGTCGCGGTCCCGATCTGGGCCGTCATCCTCAATTTCGTACAGCGCGTGAGCAGCCACCTGCTTCGGAAGAAGGGCCTCCCGACAGACGCTACCGATTACATTTCCGGAGACGAGCTTACTCGATTTGAAAAATAGTCATAATCAGCTGACAGTGCCGCTTAGGTGCCTCGGAAGACCTGCAACAGAAGCCATACGTAGAGAACGTGTGAAATCAAGTCGGGTCCCCTTAGCGGCACTTGGTGTTATCTCTCCCTGGAACCCTCTAGCAACGCTGAGTTTTCATAAAGAAAACTCAGCGATTGCAGAGGGCCTAGTGCCGCTTAGGGTCCCCGGCTTAGATTGAACCGGTCTCGGAGTACTGTGCTTCTGTTGCAGGTCTTCTGAGGTAATTCGCTGAACTGTCGAAAAACCGTTTGCAAAACCGGTTAACTAGAGTATACTAGAGATGCTTGAAACAGATACAAAACACGTGGCGCACAGCCAGATACAGGAGGTTTTTATGGATATTCGTTACAGTGCAAACCAGAGAGATGTGAAGCGATACACAACACAGGAGCTTCGGGATGAGTTCCTGATCACCGGTCTTTACAAGCCGGATGAGGTCGTTGCGGTATACTCACACGTTGACCGTATGGTGACCTTCGGATGTATGCCGGTACACGAGGTCGTTTCCCTCGATAAGGGTATCGACTGCTGGGCAAACTTCGGTACACACTACATCCTCGAGCGCCGCGAGATCGGTATCTTCAACATCGGCGATGGCGCTGGTAAGATCGTCGTTGACGGTACAGAGTACAAGCTCGGCTACAAGGACTGCCTCTACATCACGAAGGGTGCGAAGGAAGTGCTCTTCTCCTCAGATGATGCAGAGAAGCCGGCGAAGTTCTACATGGTTTCCGCACCGGCACACGTAAGCTACGAGACGAAGCTGATCACCATGGCCGAGGCAAATCATCGTCCATGTGGCGAGCCTGAGCTGGCCAATGCTCGTGTGATCAACCAGTTCATCCACCCGGATGTTCTCAAGACCGCGCAGCTCAGCATGGGTATGACCGAGCTTCAGCCGGGTTCTGTATGGAACACGATGCCGTCACATACACATGAGCGTCGTATGGAGATCTATACCTACTTCGAGGTGCCGGAGGACCAGGTCGTATTCCATCTGATGGGTGAGCCGACCGAGACCAGACACATCGTGATGCATAACTATGATGCTGTGATTTCTCCGTCATGGTCTATCCACAGCGCTGCAGGTACACACAACTATACCTTCATCTGGGCGATGGGCGGCGAGAACCAGGAGTTCGATGATATGGATACCATCTATACTCCGGATCTCAGATAATTAGAGCATAAAAAATTGATATTTCCAGAGGTCCGTGGTACTATAAAGTTCTGTGTGGTCCACGGACCTTTTTGTGTGCCTGTGTATCCTGCGGGAAGACGGCCACAGATGAATTTATATAGAAAGAACCCGTGATGGGTGAGGAGAATTTATGGCAACATTACTTGAAAACTGGAGAACGAAGGCATACGGCGACGGTCTTTCCAAGGCCGAGCAGGAGACACTCTGGCAAGAGTATTTCGCTCTGGAGAAGGGCTTCTATGAGGAGATTCTGAAGGATCCGAGCCACGTATATGAGGGCACGGTCAAGGAGCTCGCGGATCACTTCGGCATCGACGTTTTCCACTTCACAGGTGTGCTCGATGGTATCGATGATTCCTTAAAGGGCTATCACAACCCGATCGACACCATGGATGAGGATACACAGGTGAAGATCGAGATCGATCCGGAGACCCTGTACTACAACATGGTCGAGGCGAAGGCAAGCTGGCTCTACGGTCTTCCTGAGTGGGATGCGATCCTTTCCGAGGAGAAGCGTCACGAGCTCTACCGCAAGCAGAAGGCATCCAACACCATCCGTCGTGAAGGCAAGAAGATCTACCCGAACGACCTCTGCCCTTGCGGATCCGGCAAGAAGTATAAGAAGTGTCACATGCGCATCGATCAGGAGAACGAGCTGAAGGCATTTGCTTCCGCGAACTGATCCCTGCCCGGGCAGGCACGCTGATGGAGACATTGGCGACGGCCTGTGGACGCTGTGTTTCTGACCCGGAGGCTATGTCCGAAAACGCAGATCGAGACGCGTGAACATTCGATTGACGCAGAATTTTGATTATGCTAAGATGAAATTCGTGCAGCGATAAGGCTGCAGATTTTATGGAGGTAGACACAATGAAGGGTACAGTTAAGTGGTTCAACAATCAGAAGGGCTACGGCTTCATCTCTGATGAGAATGGCAAGGACGTTTTCGTTCACTATTCAGGACTCGCTGGAGACGGTTTCAAGTCTCTCGATGAGGGCCAGAAGGTAGAGTTCGACGTTCAGGACGGCGCTAAGGGACCTCAGGCAGTCAACGTAGTAAAGCTTTAATTTTTTTCCAAGTACCTTCATTGTAAGCATATATCGTTACAAGAATAGTATTTTGAACTAAAAGAAGCAATGACGGTATCCATTTGGGTGCCGTCTTTTCTTTTGGCGAGATCTCCGTTATAATCGGCGGCATGAGCGTGGGGATGCGCCCCGAAAACATGCGAAAAGGGTGATTTATGAATGCACGAAAAACAAGTTTATATGGGATGCTGCTGGCGCTTGCGATGGTGCTGAGCTACGTTGAGGCCATGATCCCGATCAATATCGGCGTGCCGGGCGTAAAGCTTGGCCTCCCGAACATCGTGACGGTGATCGGCCTCTACTCGATCGGTGCGCTGCCGACGCTTGTGATCAGCTTCCTCCGCATCCTCCTCGTCAGCTTCATGTTCGGAAACACGATGACACTCGCGTACTCGATCGCCGGCTTTGCACTGAGTTTTGGGACAATGCTTCTGATGCGGAAGGCAGGTGACTTTCACCGTACCGTCGTGAGCGTCAGTGGCGGTGTGATGCATAACGTCGGACAGCTGCTGGCGGCTGTAGCGCTGCTGCACAGTCAGGTGCTGTTTTACTATCTGCCGGTACTGATGGTGGCCGGGGTGATCGCCGGTGCGCTGATCGGACTCGTGGCCGGACTCATCACCGAGCGGATCCAGCTGTTTCTTCGGAACTCTTGAATATTATTTTAAAGCGTGGTAAAATAATCCGACAAACGTTTGTTTGCCGGATTATTTTTGAGGATATTTCTTATGGGTAAGAACTATATAAAAATTCGAGGTGCCAGTGAGCACAATCTGAAGCATGTGGATGTGGATATCCCGCGCGATGAGCTGGTCGTGATGACCGGCCTCTCCGGCTCCGGAAAGTCCTCCCTCGCCTTTGATACGATCTATGCAGAGGGACAGCGTCGTTATATGCAGTCCCTGTCATCCTATGCGCGTCAGTTTCTGGGGCAGATGGAGAAGCCGGCGGTGGACCTCATCGAGGGCCTCAGCCCGGCGATTTCGATCGATCAGAAGTCGACGAACCGGAATCCGCGTTCGACGGTCGGTACCGTCACAGAGATTTATGATTATATGCGTCTTCTGTACGCACGCGTCGGCACGCCACACTGTCCGAAGTGCGGCCGCGAGATCAAGCGCCAGACGGTCGATGAGATCGTGGATCAGCTGCTTCTGATGCCGGAGGGCACCCGGA
This sequence comes from Oribacterium sp. P9, assembly GCF_046365365.1. Taxonomy (NCBI): domain Bacteria; kingdom Bacillati; phylum Bacillota; class Clostridia; order Lachnospirales; family Lachnospiraceae; genus Oribacterium; species Oribacterium sp. P9. Next base: position 9,224 of record NZ_JBKEIS010000001.1, read on the forward strand.
TCCAGCTGCTGGCACCGATCGTCCGCGGCAAGAAGGGCATGCACGAGAAGGTGCTCGACTCGGCCCGCCGCTCCGGCTATGTACGTGTACGTGTGGACGGAAACATGTATGAGCTTTCGGAGGACATCCGCCTCGATAAGAACATCCGCCATACCATCGAGATCGTGGTCGATCGTCTCGTGATACGCGAGGGCATCGAGGCGCGTCTCACCGAGTCGATCGAACAGGTCATGGGCCTGACCGGCGGTCAGATGACCGTCGACGTGATCGGCGGTGAGCCGGTGAACTTCTCGACGAGCTTCGCCTGCCCGGACTGCGGCGTTTCCATCGACGAGATCGAGCCGCGCAGCTTCTCCTTTAACAACCCCTTCGGTGCCTGCCCGGAGTGCAGCGGTATCGGCTATAAGATGGAGTTTGATCTGGCGCTGATGATTCCGGACGAGAGCCTGAGTCTGAACGAAGGAGCGATCACCGTTCCGGGCTGGATGAACTCGAAGGATGAGGGCAGCTTCACGCATGCGATGCTGGTGGCGCTTAGTGAGGCCTATCATTTCAGCCTCGACACGCCATTTCAGGACTATCCGCCGGAGATCCGCTCGATTATCCTGGATGGCACGAAGGGCGAGAAGGTGACGGTGCACTATGAGTCCCAGTTTGGAAAGGGTAATGTGCATCAGGTGGCCTTCGAGGGCCTGCTGGCCAATGTAAACCGCCGTTACCGTGAGTGCTTTTCCGAGCGTATGCGTGCGGACTATGAGCAGTACATGCGGATCACCCCATGTGCACTCTGCCATGGCGCACGTCTGAAGGCCTCGAGTCTCGCCGTAACGATCGCTGATCTCAATATCTACCAGGCGACGGAGCTCTCCATCGAGCACTTCTATCACTGGATCGAAGCGATCCGGCTGACCCCGATGCAGCATCAGATCGCGGATGAGGTCGTGAAGGAGATCCGGAGCCGCATTAAGTTCATGCTGGATGTCGGTCTCGATTACCTGACCCTGAGCCGGGCCGCCGGGACACTTTCCGGTGGTGAGGCGCAGCGTATCCGCCTCGCGACACAGATCGGCTCCGGTCTCGTCGGGGTCGCCTATATCCTCGATGAGCCGAGTATCGGCCTGCATCAGCGGGATAACGATCGTCTGATCGCGACGCTGAAGCACCTTCGTGACCTCGGGAATACCGTGATCGTCGTCGAGCATGATGAGGATACCATGCGTGCCGCCGACTACATCGTCGACATCGGACCGGGCGCCGGTTCGGAGGGTGGTGAGGTCGTCGCGACCGGTACGGCGGAGGAGATCATGCAGAATCCGCGCAGTATCACCGGACAGTACCTCAGCGGTAAGCTGAAGATCGAGGTGCCGAAGACGCGCCGGAAGCCGAACGGCTGGATTACCGTGAAGGGCGCCAGCGAGCATAATCTGAAAAACATCGATGTCCGCTTCCCGCTCGGTGTCTTCACCTGTGTAACCGGTGTATCCGGTTCCGGCAAGTCCTCGCTCGTGAATGAGATCCTTTATAAGACCCTGGCGAAGAAGCTGAATCGTGCGCGGACGATTCCGGGCCGCTATAAGTCCATCGAGGGCGTGGAGCAGCTAGATAAGATCATCGCGATCGATCAGTCGCCGATCGGACGTACACCGCGCTCGAATCCGGCGACCTATACCGGCGTCTTCGATATGATCCGGGACCTCTTTGCGGGTACACCGGATGCGAAGGCACGTGGCTACAGCAAGGGCCGCTTCTCCTTTAACGTACGCGGTGGACGCTGCGAGGCCTGCCAGGGTGATGGTATCGTGAAGATCGAGATGAACTTCCTGCCAGATGTTTATGTGCCGTGTGAGGTATGTAACGGAAAGCGTTTCAACCGTGAAACCCTGGAGGTGAAGTATAAGGGGAAGAACATCTATGATATCCTCGAGATGACCGTCGAGGAGGCGCTGGATTTCTTTAAGAATGTGCCGAGCATCACCCGTAAGATTCAGACACTCTATGATGTCGGCCTCGGCTATGTGAAGCTGGGGCAGCCGAGCACCGAGCTTTCCGGTGGTGAGGCGCAGCGAATCAAGCTCGCGACTGAGCTCAGCCGTCGTCCGACCGGAAAGACCATCTATGTGCTGGATGAGCCGACCACCGGACTGCACTTCGCGGATGTGCATAAGCTCGTCGTCATGCTCGACCGTCTCGCGGAAAACGGGAACACCGTCATCGTCATCGAGCATAACCTCGATGTCATCAAGTGTGCGGACTATATCATCGATATCGGTCCGGAAGGCGGTGACCGTGGCGGTACAGTGATCGCAGAGGGTACACCGGAAGAGGTTTCGAAGGTGAAGGAATCCTACACGGGTCACTACATCCGACAGTACCTGAAAAAATAATCAGCAGTATATGAAAAGACCGGACGAGGTTTCGTTCGGTCTCTTGTATAGTCAGTTCTTCGGTTTCTTTTCTGCGACGGATGTCTCGGCCCATGGCTCGAAGTAGATCCGTCTGTTCATGATTTTCTCGGTCATATCCTTTCCTGGTGTTTCGTCATAATGCGCATAGAGCTCGGAACGTTTCAGCATGGTGCGAAAGCCCTCTACGAGCACTTCGACGGCCCGATCGCGCTCAGACATGACCGGCATGGCCAGATTCGCTGCGAAGAGTGTGTTGGCATCGACATTCAGCGCCCGAAGGAGACAGACCAGCTGGTCCTGATTCGGGTGCTTCGGCGTGTTCTGAAACCTGCTTTTATAGGCGGTTTCAAACTGCGAGATCATCGCGCTCGGAATACCGGTGATCGCCGAAAGATCATCCTGCGTCAGATCCGCTTCGAGGCGAAGCCGTTTCAGCGTCTGGCCGAAGATGCCCCAGTCGAAGTGATAATCCCGGTTGTTATAGATTGGATCCTCCGTATATACAGTATTTTTCTTATGCTTTGCACGAGGTGCAGTCTTTTTCATAGCCATAGCGTACAGTACTCCTTGCTTCGAGCAATCATGATGCTTTCTATCAGAATTTTATAAGCTGTGCTCGGATAAAGTAACTTGCTGAGCAGTATGGAACTATAGCTATGAAGTATAGTTCCCGCAAAAATTCTATAGCAGACAGCAGAAGAAGACAGATTAACTTTGCATCGAAGCTATAGCATGGTGCCGTGATAAAGTTCAGTGCTCCTTAGAAAATCTTTCGATAACGGACAGAGGAGTGGATGAATGCTTTATTCAGGAAGCAAAAAAAGACTCGAAAACACGCATCGTAAAAAATCGTGTCCTCGAGTCTTTTTATGTAAACATAAAAATGCATATCCTGACCTTCTGATGAGTTCGGATATGCACTATTAAGTGGACCAGACGGGAGTCGAACCCGTGTCCGAAAATGAATTCCCTCTCCTTCTACTATCGTAGTACACTTTAAAGATTCCCCACCATCAAAGGATGTGCACGTCCTTTGGTGGCCGGTATTCTCTGGATACACCCGTTAAGAGGAGAAACTCTTAACGTCGTTTCTCACATAGATGAGGCCAGATTCTCGATGTGTGAGTGCATCGAGGCTGACCACACAGCACTTAGGCTGCGTATGCTAATTCGTTATTGTTAGCGTTTATATTTAGGTTTGAAGTTTAACGCGACTGTCTTTCGGATAGCTTCTAAAGCTGCATCATCCCCGTCGAAACCGGTACTAGCCCATATTCACTTATCAAAGTGCGTTGAGCAAAGGAAAACCGTAGTGACTTCCTTGCTTTCAAACACATTCTATCGAATTGTATCCGCTTTGTAAATAAACCGCTGGTTGATTTCACAGATATTTAACAGTTCAGCGTGTGGCTTCAGCGCATCGTGCAGAGCTGCTGGATCTCCGTTGGCCTGAATGTGATTATGAATAGTTCATATATTTCTGTGATGCTACACATAAAATTGAGTTATATCGACGAAAAGCAGCGAAAATTCGAAAACGCTTTCAGATTTCTGACATTTTTCTGTCGTACTGTGTTAAACTAGATTCTGTTCTTTTTTAAGGGGGTGACGAGTGCTGTTTTAATTGCCAAACTACCAGCACTGGTCAAATGTAACCTGTGGATGGCGCAGAATCAGCTCTGTGCCGTTTAAAACAAGGAGGCTATTTCGTATGGAAAAGTTTTTCAAGCTGAAAGAAAAAGGTACGGATGTACGTACCGAGATGATTGCCGGTATCACGACATTCATGACCATGGCCTATATTCTGGCCGTTAACCCGAGCATCCTCGGAGCCACTGGCATGGACTCCGGTGCGATCTTCACGGCGACAGCATTGGCTTCGGCGATCGCGTCGTTCTGCATGGCATTTCTCGCAAACCTTCCGTTTGTACTGTCAGCAGGTATGGGACTCAATGCGTACTTCGCGTACACCGTCGTTCTGGGCATGGGCTACTCCTGGGAGGTTGCGCTGACCGCTGTATTTGCAGAGGGTCTCGTCTTCATCCTTCTGTCACTGACGAACGTTCGTGAGGCGATCTTCAACGCGATTCCGCAGACACTGAAGTATGGTGTTTCCGTCGGTATCGGTCTGTTCATCTGCTTCATCGGTCTTCAGAACGCCCACATCGCAGTGGATTCTGCCACACTTGTGACCATCTTCAGCTTTTCACAGTCTGTAAAGGCTGGTACCTTTAACTCAGAGGGTATCACCGTACTGCTGGCACTGATCGGTATCATCATCACCGGCTACCTCGTGATCAAGGGTGTAAAGGGTAACATCCTGATCGGTATCTTCGTGACCTGGATCCTCGGTATTCTCTGCCAGCTGGCAGGCATCTACGTACCGAATCCGGATGCCGGCTTCTACAGCCTGATCCCGTCCGGTGTCGTTTCCATGCCTGCATCGATTGCACCGACCCTGTTCAAGTTTGATTTCTCCATCATCGCAGAGCATCCGCTTGACTTCTTCTCGGTACTGTTCGCATTCCTGTTCGTCGATATCTTCGATACACTCGGCACCCTGATCGGCTGTGCTTCCAAGGCAGACATGCTCGATAAGGATGGCAAGCTTCCGGAGATCAAGGGCGCACTGCTCGCAGACTCCATCGGTACCATGGTAGGTGCCTGCCTCGGTACTTCCACCATCACGACCTTCGTTGAGTCCAGCTCCGGTATCGCAGAGGGTGGCCGTTCCGGTCTCACCGCGGTCGTTTCTGGTCTCTTCTTCCTGCTTGCACTGTTCTTCTCCCCGATCTTCCTGGCGATCCCGAGCTTCGCGACCGCTCCGGCACTGGTCATCGTCGGATTCCTGATGATCCAGCAGGTCGTAAAGGTAGAGTGGGATGACCTTCTCGAGGCGATCCCGGCATACATCGCGATCTTCGCGATGCCGTTCCTGTATTCCATCTCCGAGGGTATCTCGCTCGGTATCATCTCGTACGTGCTGCTTCACGTACTGTCCGGAAAGGGCAAGTCTGTCACACCGCTGATGTATGTACTGGCGATCCTCTTCGTACTGAAGTACGCTATGCTGTAAACCTTCGTTTTACCACCGCCGGGGGCGCTTGCCCCGGCGGTTTTTTGATGTTATAGTTAATATGAAAAAAACTGAACAAAGGAGGATAAGTATATGGACAGTTGTGATAGTGGAAGTCGAAGTACACAGAATGATGGATTCGGGCTTGTATACTATGTGAACGCAGAGCACTTAGGCCTCTTTTGCAGGCGTCATGAGTGATTCGTACCGAATCGGTCGCTGATTGATGATGAACAGCCTGGTATGCCTTTTGTATGTCGGAGGCGGAGCAGCTGTAAAATCCATTGATTGATGCGCCCTTATATAGGATAGAAGCCTTCATCCATCGCTATGACTGAATTCACAACTTCTGATTGTGCACAGCTTTTGTGACGATGGATTTTTTGTGCCCTTTTTTCGGGGGAGAAAGGAGGCTTCATCATGATGAAGGAAGTTTTAAAGGAACCTGTATTTACGGAGGAGATCGTAGACATCGTCCGCTCATCGCACTCCCTGGATGAGATGCGCGAGGAGCTCCGCGGCTACCATGAGAACGATATCGCGCAGAGCTTCGAGCTTCTGAACCGGGCGGAGCGGAATCTGCTTTATACGGCGCTCGATGCGGAGTGGCTCGCGGAGGTTATTTCCTATCTGGATAATCCGTCCGAGTATATCGAGGAGATCGGGATCGTGAAGCTCGCGGAGATCATCAACGAGATGGACGCGGATGATGCGATCGATCTCTGGGAGGATATCGACGAGAGCGTGCGCGTCAAGCTTCGTCCGATGATCGACGACGAGACGAAAACCGAGATCCGCCTCATCAATTCCTACGATGACGACGAGATCGGAAGTCTCATCACGACGAACTATATCCGCATCCGTCGGAATCTGACGATCCGCCAGGCGATGCACGAGCTCATCCAGCAGGCCGGTGATAATGACAATATCTCCACCATCTATGTGGTGGATGACCGCAAGCGTTTCTGCGGCGCCATCAATCTGAAGGACCTCATCATTGCCCGCGACAACGTGCCGCTCGAGACGCTCATCAGTGATTCCTATCCGTACCTGATGGACCACGAGAAGATCTCGGAGAGCATCGAGAAGATCAAGGACTACGCGGAGGATTCCCTCCCGGTGCTGAACCAGGATCACCGGATCGTCGGTATCATCACGGCGCAGGATGTCACCGAGGCGGTCGACGACGAGATCAGTGAGGACTACGCAAAGCTGGCAGGTCTCTCCTCCGAGGAAGATCTGAACGAGACCACGCAGGAGAGTGTGAAGAAGCGTCTGCCGTGGCTCGTCATCCTGCTCTTCCTCGGCATGGTCGTATCCTCAGTGGTCGGTGCCTTCGAGGGCGTCGTGGCGATCCTGCCGATCGTCATCTGCTTCCAGTCACTGATCCTCGACATGGCCGGTAACGTCGGCACCCAGTCGCTCGCGGTGACGATCCGCGTGCTGATGGACGAGAACCTCGATGCGAAGGATAAGTGGCACCTGATCGCGAAGGAAATGAAGGTCGGCTTCTGCAACGGCACCCTGCTCGGTGTGCTGTCGGTAATCTGTCTCGGCGTGTACATCGCGATGTTTAAGGGCTACACCTTCGGAAGGGCAATGCTGATCTCCGGATGCGTAGGCATTTCCCTGCTCGTGGCGATCGTCATCTCGAGCCTGGTCGGCACCCTGGTGCCGCTGTTCTTCCATAAGGTGAAGGTAGACCCGGCGGTGGCGTCCGGTCCGCTGATCACGACCGTGAACGACCTCGTGGCCGTTGTGACATATTATGGTCTCGCATGGCTGCTCCTCATCGAGATGCTGCATATTGTATAAAATATAATTCGTATCTTGCGCATGAAAGGAGCGTCGCATATAATAATTTAATGACAAAAAATCTTCCGTTTTGATGTTTTAAATAGAAGAATGTATGCTAGCAAAGGAGCGTTATGGCAAAAGAACTCGTCGTCGTACTGGACTTCGGTGGACAGTACAACCAGCTAATCGCAAGACGAATTCGTGATCTCGGTGTCTATGCCGAGGTGCATCCGTCTTCCATGGGCCTCGATCAGTTGAAGGCTCTGAACCCGAAGGGAATCATCTTTACCGGCGGACCGCAGTCCGTGTATAAGGAAGAGTCCCAGCATATCGACCCGGCCATCTTCTCGATGGGAATCCCGATCCTCGGCATCTGCTACGGTGCACAGCTGATCGCGTATGAGCTCGGCGGCGTCGTTAAGACCGCACCGGTTTCCGAGTATGGTCACACGAAGGTGCTCATCGATCGTCAGGATTCTGTACTGCATGGCATCTCTGAGGAGACCACGATGTGGATGTCCCACACGGATTACATCGCCGAGGTACCGGAGGGCTTCCATATCATCGCCCATACCGCAGACTGTCCGGTGGCCGGCATGGAAGATCCGGCACGTCAGATCTACGCCGTACAGTTCCACCCGGAGGTACAGCACTCCGTCGAGGGACACAAGCTCTTCCATAACTTCCTGTATGATGTCTGCAAGTGCGCAGGCGACTGGAAGATGGAGACCTTCGTACAGGATAAGATCCAGGAGATCCGCGAGACCGTAAAGGATGGTAAGGTACTGCTCGCACTGAGCGGCGGTGTCGATTCCTCTGTAGCCGCGACCCTGATGGCAAAGGCCATCGGTAAGCAGCTGACCTGTGTATTCGTTGATCACGGTCTCCTTCGTAAGAACGAGGGCGACGAGGTCGAGTCCATCTTCGGACCGAACGGCCAGTATGACCTCAATTTCATCCGTGTGAATGCCGGACCGGAGTACTTCGAGAAGCTCGCCGGCGTGACCGAGCCGGAGCAGAAGCGGAAGATCATCGGTGAGCAGTTTATCCGTGTCTTCGAGCGTGAGGCGAAGAAGATAGGTGCCGTCGATTTCCTCTGCCAGGGAACGATCTATCCGGACGTCGTAGAATCCGGCCTCGGCAAGGGCGCTGTGATCAAGTCGCATCACAATGTCGGCGGCCTGCCAAAGGATGTCGAGTTCAAGGAGATCATCGAGCCGTTACGCCTCCTCTTCAAGGACGAGGTTCGTCGTGTCGGCCTCGAGCTCGGACTGCCGGAGTATCTCGTATACCGTCAGCCGTTCCCAGGCCCAGGTCTCGGCGTACGTATCATCGGAGAGGTCACCCCGGAGAAGGTGCGCATCGTACAGGACGCCGACGCCATCTACCGTGAGGAGATCGCGAAGGCCGGTCTCGATCGTCAGATCAACCAGTACTTCGCAGCGCTCACGAACGTCCGCTCCGTCGGCGTCATGGGTGACTTCCGTACCTACGACTATGCCGTCGTACTGCGTGCCGTCGAAACCGACGATTTCATGACCGCAGAAGTGACGAACATCCCGTTCGAAGTACTCAAGAAGTGCATGAACCGCATCATCAACGAAGTAAAGGGCGTAAACCGCGTATTCTACGATCTTACGAGCAAACCGCCTGGAACCATCGAACTCGAATAAATCGAGTTGCTTAAAAAAGCCAGTGTTTATGCGGGTTTCAGCGATTTCGATTAGTCTTTTGATAACAAATTGATAACAGTCATAGCAAGTGCCATTATTCTTGTTATCCAGTGGTTTATGGGTAACGGAACAATTAACAGGTGGCTTGCAGACTAAAGTTCGGAGCTTGGCTCTGAACAAATTCCATATTATAAACTAAGCCCTTAGCTGTGGTTAATAACCATAGTTAAGGGCTTTTTTGTCGTTGCCAAAGCATCTGTAGGGAGCTGCCAGTGGCAGGTCCTGTAGGTGCTTATTTATCTTTCAAGTGGTCTTTGAATGCTTCCACGAGAGCGTCACTTAATTCCTGTGATGGAACTTTTGCCCAACGCTGTGTGGTGTCGAACTCTGGATAATGGTAACGCCAGTTATCGTATTCTTCTCTGTTGATTTCTTCGGAAGATAGCTTGTCTGCCTGTTCTTTCCAAGCATACAGCATTTTGAGGAGTTCATATGCTTCTCTGCCTTTGTCCTTGTTGACCTTTAAGCATACCTCTCCGTCTGCTTCACTGACAGTAAGACCGTAAATATCTTCAAGGGTAAACAGAGTGTGCATAAGACCGATATAGCTGTCTATGTCAGGAACATCAAGAGCCTGTGGAGAAACATCAAGCACCTGTGCCAATGCATTTGTAAGGTCTGCTTTCGGTTTGCGTGTACCAGTTTCGTACTGTGCCAAACGCACATCAGCACTCTTTTCTGGAAAACCGATTGCTGTACCGAGATACTTTTGTGTCATACCACGCATTAGTCTGAAAAAATGTATTCTTTCGCTGATAGCCATAATGATACGCTCCTTTTATATTTAGTGAAATAAGTATAGCAGAAATGTTTAGTGGAAGTCAAGAAAAACCGAAACAAAAATGTTTAATATTTTCTTTGCAACCACTTGACAATAGCAAATATGTTTAGTAAAATAAATTACGAATTAAACAAATATGCTTAATGCGACAACTGAATGACCGTCCGAAAAGCCAAACCGCCAAGACCTCGTCGGAGCAAGTTCCGTATCGTTCGCTTGTGTGCAAGCACAAAAGCTCATTCGCTGCACTGCTCCTCCTCTTCCCCAAAAGTCTCCGACTTTTCGGGAACCCCTATACGAGCGAGCGCCTGATGTACTGCGGTGCATTGGGACAGCACAGCGCCTGCCGACAAGCAGGAGTGCCTGTTGGAACTTTAACACGGAGAAAGCGGCAAGCAAAAAATTATTTTAAGAAAGGAAGAAAAAGGATATGGAAAACAGATTTATCCGAGCCGAAGATGTGGCTCAGGAACTAAACGTATCAAAACCTTATGCATATAAACTCATCAGACAATTAAATGAGGAATTGAAAGCAAAGGGCTTTATTACGATTGCAGGGCGTGTAAATCGCCAGTATTTTTACGAAAGGCTCTACGGAGCAGGAAAGGGGGAAATGTAAATGCCGGTATTTAAGAATGAAGATAACGGTACTTGGTATGTGATGGCAAGGTATGTGAACTGGAAAGGGGAACGCAAGCAGAAATGCAAGCGTGGCTTTGCTACCAAACGAGAAGCACAGGAATGGGAAAGAATGTTCAAATTGCAGACTTCTTCAGACCTTGATATGAGTTTTGAAGCCTTTACGGAGCTTTATATCAATGATGTGAAGAACCGTTTGAAGGAAAACACGTGGCTTACCAAAGAGCATATCATACGCACAAAGATACTTCCGTATTTCGGGAAACTGAAAATCAGCGAGATTTCCACAAAGGAGATTATTACTTGGCAGAATGAAATGCTTGCCTATCGTGATGAGAAGAAAAAGCCTTATTCACAGACGTATCTGAAAACGCTGCACAATCAGTTGTCCGCCATTTTCAATCACGCTGTCCGCTACTATGAACTGCGTTCCAATCCTGCGGCAAAGGTGGGAAATATGGGACGTGAGGAACACAAGGAAATGCTGTTCTGGACAAAGGAAGAATACAAGAAATTCTCTTTTGAGATGATGGACAAGCCTGTTTCCTTTTATGCGTTTGAAATGCTTTACTGGTGCGGTATCCGAGAGGGCGAGCTGTTAGCTTTGACTCCGGCAGATTTCAACTTTGATAAGGAAACAGTCACAATCAATAAATCCTATCAGCGTTTGAAAGGGCAGGATGTGATTACTTCTCCGAAAACGAAAAAGAGCAACCGCACGATTAAAATGCCGAAGTTTCTGTGTGAGGAAATGAAAGAATATCTCGGTATGCTTTACGGATTGAAGAAGAAAGACCGTATCTTTACGGTGACGAAAAGCTATCTTCATCACGAGATGGACAGAGGGGCAAAGGCGGCAGGCGTGAAGCGTATCCGCATTCACGATCTCCGTCACAGCCACATTTCACTCTTGATTGATATGGGCTTTTCTGCGGTGGCGATTGCTGACCGAGTTGGTCACGAAAGTATTGATATTACTTATCAGTACGCACACCTCTTTCCGTCAAAGCAGATTGAGATGGCAGAAAAATTAGATGATTTAGGGAAAGGAGATTTTGAAAATGTCAGCTAAGAACAGAGATAACAAAAATCGTTGGAGGAATATCACAGTAGGGTTTCGAGTATCGCCCGAAGAAAACGAACTCATTAACAGAGCTGTAGCTCTATGAGGATTGCCAAAACAGGAGTATTGTTACCGCCGTTGCTTAAATCAGGATGTGGTGGTACAGGGCAATCCGAGAGTGTATAAGGCGTTGAAAACGGAATTTGCCACAGTCCTTGCGGAACTGAAAAGGATTGAAGCAGGAAAAGGTGTGGATGATGAACTGCTGAGTGTAATAGAACTGATTTCCATTATTCTCGGCGGTTTGAAAGGAGAGGATGCGAATGGAGAATAAAAAAGAAATGACTATTCCAAATGTATCTGCGGCAACAGATGCGGAACAGTCACTTTCCAAATGTACTGACAATAGTATAGTCAATCAGGATACGGATTTCAAGGGGTACGAGCAATCTTTTGAAGAAATGCAAAGGGAAATACTCAGACAGTTAGACCCTTCCTATCTGAAAACAGTATCAATGACAACGCTGTATGATACGGTGTTTGAGGTTCAGACACCACTTATCGACGGTCTGCTCCAAAGGGGAACTTACCTTTTCGTAGGTTCCCCGAAAGTGGGAAAGAGCTTTATGATGGCACAGCTTGCCTATCATATCAGCACAGGCACACCGCTTTGGGAGTATAAGGTGCGTAAGGCAACGGTGCTTTATTTTGCCCTTGAAGATGATTACCCACGTTTGCAGAAGCGATTGTTTCAGATGTTCGGTGCAAAGGAGACAGGCAATCTGTATTTCGCAACGGAATGTAAAACGGTCAATGGCGGACTGGAAGAACAGATAAGAGGGTTTATGAGGGAACACCCAGACACAGGCTTGATTATCATAGACACCTTAAAGCGTGTGCGTGAAGCAGGCGGAGCAGATTACAGCTACGCAAGTGATTATGATGTTGTGGCAAGGCTGAAAGCGTTGGCAGACAGTTACAAGGTTTCAATGCTTATTGTTCATCATACACGCAAACAAAAATCGGAAGATATATTCGATATGATTTCAGGCACGAATGGTCTGATGGGTGCGGCAGACGGTGCATTTGTTCTCAGTAAGGACAAGCGTACTTCCAACAATGCCACACTTGATGTTGCTGGCAGAGACCAGCAGGATATGAAAATCCATCTTGTAAGGGACAGCGAGCGATTGGTGTGGAACTTTGCAAAATCGGAAACGGAGATGTGGAAAGAACCGCCCGAACCTCTGCTTGAGAAGATAGCGGATACGCTCTTTTCGGAAAGTGACAGATGGGAAGGAACTGCTTCGGAACTTTGCGAAAGGCTTGCGGTGGATATAAAGCCGAATGTACTTTCTTTAAGGCTCAGTATCAACGCAAGCAGGCTGTTTCGTGATTACGGTATCCGTTATCAGAACAGCCGCACACACGACGGAAGAAAGGTTTCACTTTGGAAAGAAACCGAGCAGACGGCGTGACAAACGGTGTCAAAGGTGTCAATGTTTTTGAGAGCAGCACGCTGTGAAAAACATTGTCACCATCGTCACACTTTGACACCGGATAAAGTTTAGGGGAGTGTGCAGAGAGTGCCTTTTCAAAGGCGGCTCTTTGGTCTCGCCTGCTGGCTCGGTCGGTTCGCAGGCGTGTGTGCCACCGGCACACGCTCACCCCTCGGAGAGCCTTCGGAGAACGCAAAACCTGTTTACAGGTCGCATTTTTGATGGGTGTACCCGTCAAAAGTGCTTTTGCGTTATTTTTGACAAAAGTAACAAAACCTGAGAATGTTGAAATTTACAGATGGGAGATGAAAAAATGCAGAGAACGATAAGTGCAATGGTCGGTAAAGGCTCGGTCAATCACAATAGCCGAAAGTTCCGAGCAGAAAATAAAGATTACAGCCTGCTCCGTAAGGTTTTTGGTCGCAAACAGATAGATGATTTGTTGGAGCAGGCAAGAACAGTTAAAGGTCGCAAGCGTGATAATACACGATCACGATAGACAAAAATCACAGGAGGAAAAGGAAAATGACAAAGACAATTTTTGAAGAAATGGGCGGAACTTATAGACAGGTGGGTGATTATTTATTGCCGAACATCACAGTACCAGCCGAAGAAGAAATAGAGCCGATTGGTTTATGGGGGAAACGACATGCAAGGCATTTAAAGGAACACTATAAAGTGTTATATATGAACCTGCTGACAAGCGGAAAGCTGCATAGTTATCTTGCAGAAGTCGATAAGCAAGCAGAGGATATGTTTCTTCGACTGGTAAAGGAATATGCCGACAGACAAGATGTGACGGAACAATTAAAGAAAGATAATCCCTACGAATGGATTGGAAGAATGAATAATATTCAGGCTTGTGTGAGGGAAGTTGTAGGAACGGAGTTGATTTACACATAAGCGTTTTACGGTATGGTGCTCCTGCGTTTGCTGGAGTGCTGTGGTTGTGGTTGTAAAGAGGTTGTGAAAGATTGAATTTCGTAATGGTTGGATGTATAATTAGGAAGTGAAAATTTTAATTTGCACTTCCATAAGGTGAAATGTATTGACACAAAAAATACAGTATGATAGTATTGCCATTAGAAGAAAGAAAGGCACATTTTGTGTAAGATGAGGAAATGATTAATAGATAATTTGATTTAAGTAAGACACATATAGTTATTGAGCCTGTAGAGAATAGGTTTGTTTTGTGTACGCTTAAGTTGGATTATCGCAAGAGGCATTTCCTTTGTTTTCCTTTTGGAAAAGAAATAAGGGTCTATTTAGCGAGTCTATTTTTGCGTATGCAAAAAAGACTCGTTTTTGTGTGTTCAAAATAATAATTGGCTCAGACTTCGAAAAGGAGAAACTTTAGTGTTGCAGATAAAAAAATTAAATTTAACACATAAAAAAGACCTGAGAATAATTCTTAATGATTTCAACCTTGTGCTAAATGATGGAGATAAGGCAGTTATTATTGGAGAAGAGGGAAATGGGAAATCGACATTAATGAAGTGGATATACAATCCGTCGCTTGTAGAAAACTATATAGAAGCAGATGGGGAAAGGATAATGGGACACGAACGTCTTGGTTATCTTCCGCAGGAGATGCTCGATGAAGATAAGGAAAAAACAATATACGAATATTTTTCTGAAGAGGAAATATTCTGGGAGAAAACGCCTAAAGAATTGTCTGTTATTGCGGGAAAATTTGGAATGAAAAATGATTTTTTCTACAGTAACCAGACAATGGGTAGTCTTTCAGGAGGCGAAAAAGTCAAGACACAACTTATGAGGCTTTTCATTCGCGATGTTTCTGTGCTGTTGTTGGACGAACCTTCCAATGACATCGACATTGCGACGCTTACATTACTGGAAAAAATCATAAATGACTGGAAGCACATTGTGCTTTTTATTTCACACGATGAAACGCTGATAGAGCGTACTGCCAACATGGTGATACATATCGAGCAGATTATACGAAAAACAAAGGCGAGATATACCGTGGCAAAGCTTCCCTATAGACGCTATGTGGAAGAACGGCTTCATAAATTTGAAATCCAAAAACAGCGGGCACTGAGTGACCGTAGGGAGAAAAAGATTCGCGATGAAAAATATCAAAGAGTTATGCAGAGTGTACAAGGTGCATTAAGAAGTTGTACCAGACAAGCACCGTCTGTTGCCAAAAACTTAAAGGACAAAATGCATACGGTTAAGGCAATGGAACGAAGATTTGAAAAAGAAGATGAAAATATGACTCAGATGCCGGAACAGGAAGAAGCAATCTTTGTCAAATTAGGGGATGAAAACTCACACATTCCCGCAGGAAAAACGGTCATAGAATATGAACTTTCAAAGCTTGTGACTCCGGATGGCAAAAGAATTTTAGCAGAAGGAATTCATTTAAAAATAAAAGGTTCAGAAAAAATCTGTATGATAGGAGCCAACGGGGCAGGAAAAACGACTCTTCTAAAAAAGATAGCGGAAGAACTCCTAAATCGGAATGACATTAAAGCAGAATATATGCCTCAAACTTATGAAGACCTGCTGGATTTGGATGTTACACCGGTTGATTACCTTGATAAAACAGGAGATAAAGAAGAGCGTACAAGAATTAGAACATACCTTGGTTCACTTAAATACACACCAGATGAAATGGAGCATCCGATTCGGGAGTTATCAGGCGGACAAAAGGCGAAAGTGCTTCTCTTGAGGATGAGCTTAAGTGGTGCAAATGTTCTTATTCTGGATGAACCGACAAGAAATTTTTCACCATTGTCCGGTCCGGTAATAAGAAAAATGCTCCGAGAATTTCCGGGGGCTGTCATTAGCATTTCTCACGATAGAAAGTATATTGAAGAGGTGTGCGATAAAATATATCAGCTAAATCCTAATGGATTACAGCTAATTGGTGATTGATAACAAAAAGGATGAAAGACTGACAAATTTCAGGCTTTTAGTGAGTTGGAAAGCATACAAAGATTTGAATTTGGAGGATAGATTATGGTACGTACAGAAGATGCATGTGAAATTATAAAATATGCTTTGCAAAACGAAATTAAAGTATATTTAGATGGCGGATGGGGTGTTGATGCACTTCTTAAAAGAGAATCAAGAATACACAATGATATTGATTTGTTTGTTGAACTGAAACATTATCATGATTATATTTATGTGATTAAGCAGCATGGATTTGAGGAAGTAAATACTGATTATACAACGGATGGTCATACTGTCTGGAAAGATGATAAACAAAGAATCATTGATTTACATTGTTTTGAATTTACAGATGACGGAATTGTTTATGAGGGAGATATATTTCCATCAAAAACTTTTTCCGGTATTGGAAAAGTTGGAGATATAACTGTTTCTTGTATTGAACCATTGAGTCAGGTAATGCTTCATTTGGGATATGAACACGATAAAAATGATGTGCATGATGTGATGCTGTTGTGTGAAACATTTCAAATAGCAATACCAGATGAATATAAGGAAAAGTAAAATTTCAGTTTTGTGTTGAATCTCTAAGCAAAATAGCTTATAATTTGACATGCTACATATAGTTATTATCCACAGTTATCGAGTAGGTGTTATCAATGCCGATAACAAAATGATAACATTAGCTCGTATAGGCAGGATAATATGGATATATCAAATAATCAAAAGAACGAGAAACATTACAGAGAATAATTCCTAAACAAAAAGCGTTAGTCTTTGTAGAATTCGAATAATTTCTTAGAGGCTGAAACCCACGGATTTTCGCGGGTTTCAGCCTCTTTCTTTGTTCGGTGACAACCAAATGACAACCGGATAAAAAGGATACCATCCTTGACTCGGGGTATTGCGGATAAAATGACAATCGGTCAAGATTGACAAACTTATGAAAAATGTTATGCTGGTGGTGGGATATCCCACTACATCTGGAGGTAATCATTATGGAAGCAGTTAAAAATTATGATGTACATATCGACAGCAAAAAACGGGTAACTCTCCGTGGGGCTAGATATCAGTATTACAATGTCAAAGAATATGATAATGGATGCATTATGCTGGAACCTCGCGAACTGGCTATTCCAGAAGAGATTTCATCCAGAACCCTTTCTGGCATGGATCAGGCAATTCGTAACTTTAAGCTCGGTCAGGTATCGGATCCCGTGGACCTTTCTGATTTCTGAGGTATGGTGGGATGAAGTTTAATATCAGAATGGGCCTACCGGAAATGGAGGCTTTATGGTCGAGACTGCAGAAAGAGCATAGAGCGGGGACAATCAGTAAGATGGATGCTTCACTCTATAAAAAGTTAGGAAAGACGTTGAAACTTCTGGCCGAGAATCCAAGACATCCAGGCTTACAGACACATGATATTCCGGAATTGACGAATCGCTACGGGGAACGTGTCTGGCAGTCTTATCTAGAAAATAAAACAAGTGGAGCGATGCGGATCTATTGGGTATATGGACCGGATCAAGAGTCTATAACAATTATCGGGCTTGAGCCGCATCCGGAAGATAAGAAAAATGGTGCTTATACTCGAATAGCGCTTTCAGAACTGCCTCCACTTGAGTAATTTTCGTTACCTGAATATCCAACTCTATGCTATACTGGTTACATGTCGAACTCGAATAAACACACGAATCCCTGTAAGTCTTGAAAGGACAAGGTTTACAGGGGTTTTTCATATCCGCTGGGTAAAATGTACGGAGAAGAGGTAAGAGTTATGTCCAGTGAAATCAGACAGAGAAAGATGCTGCCCAGATATATCGAGGTACGCAACGCAAAGGTTCATAACCTGAAAAATATAGATGTAGATATTCCGCTGCATGAAATCGTAGCGATTGCCGGTGTCTCCGGCTCGGGAAAATCCTCGCTTGCACTTGGTGTGCTGCATGCGGAGGGATCCCGCAGATATCTGGAATCGCTCTCCACTTATACGCGCCGGCGGATGACGCAGGCGGAACAGGCGTCGTTCAGACCGTGAACGAGGCCGCGCTGGTGCCGGATGATACCAAAACAATCGACGAAGGTGCAGTGGTCGTCTGGGGAACGCTCATGTGGTCGCTGATGAAGGATATCGTGCGGACGATGGGCGTGCGGACCGACGTGCCGTTCCGTGACCTCACGCCGGAGGAAAAGGAAATTGTTTACCACGGCGAGCTGAAAAAGCATCACATCCACTATGTCAATCCGAACACGCTGGAACCCACGGAGATGGACTTTACTTATTACAGCGCAGTTAATTCCGTGAAGAATTCCCTTGCCAAGGTCAAGGACGAGAAGGGAATGAAGCGTCTCGAAAAATATCTGGAAGAAGACGTCTGCCCGGACTGCCATGGATCACGGCTCTCGGATGCGGCCCGCGCGCCACGGCTTCGGGGGATCGGCCTCGATGAGGCGGCAGGATGGGAATTCCGTCATCATTGTCGATCATGACACGCAGGTTTTGAAGCACGCTGACTGGATGATCGAGATGGGAAAAGGAGCCGGCGCAGACGGCGGTACGGTGATTTCCGAGGGAACCATCGAAGATATTTCTAAGAATCCGCAGTCTGTCATCGGGCCGTTCCTTTCCGATCAGTATGAAGCACGAATCCGTCCGGTTTTGCAGACGGCTTCGATGTTTGAGAAAGGCACCATACATCTGGAAACAGGGACGATTCATACGGTGCATCCTCTGGATGTGCGGATACCAATGGGGCGGCTTACCGTCGTGACGGGCGTTTCCGGTTCCGGCAAGACGACGATGGTGCTCGAAAGCCTGATTCCGGCTCTGAAGGCAAAGATCAGCGGACAGAATCTGCCGGGCCATGTGAAAAACATCGAAGCGGAGGGCATCACACAGGTCAAACTGATTGACGCGACGCCGATCGGTATCAATGTACGTTCGACGGTTGCGACGTACGCCAATGTGCACGACGAACTCAGAAAAGTGTACGCAAAAACAAAAGACGCAAAGGAACGCGCCTTCAAGGCCGGAGATTTCTCTTATAATACGGGAAAACTCCGCTGCCCGACCTGTGATGGTACAGGGGATATCTCGCTGGATGTTCAGTTTCTGCCTGACGTGAAGATTCCCTGCCCGGACTGCCGGGGCTCCCGGTACAGCAGAGACGCTTTTGATATCCGCAGAAAGGCAAAGGACGGGAATGAATACAGTCTGCCGGAACTCATGAATATGAGCGTGGATCAGGTGATGCACGCCCTCGGCGGACTGAAACTCGTGCAGCAGCGGCTGCAGGTGCTGCACAGCTTAGGGCTCGGCTATCTGACCCTCGGGGAGGAAACACCGGGACTTTCCGGCGGTGAAGCGCAGCGCTTAAAGCTTGCCAGCGAGATGGGAAAAGGCCAGAGCGACGCTGTGTTTGTTTTTGATGAACCGACGATCGGTCTGCATCCGCAGGATGTGAAGACGCTGCTGCTTGTTTTTCAGACGTTGATCGATCATGGAGCGACGGTCGTTGTCATCGAGCATGACCTTGATGTCATTAAAAATGCTGATTACATCATCGACATGGGGCCGGGCGGCGGAAAGGAAGGCGGCCGAATCGTGGCCTGCGGGACACCAGATGAAATCAAACAGATAGATGAAAGTATCACCGGGCATTACATATAAAAGATAAATAAATCTTGCGTAATATATGCCCTGAATTTGTCTTTAGAAAAATTTAATGGGGTCAGACCCCATTAAGAATTGTTTGCGAAATTCTTAAGATGGTCCGCATCTTATGCAGCGATTTTTACATCTTGTGTCGATTTTTCTCAATAGGGAGGACTTTTGCTGTAAAATAAAGTTGTGATTCTGGAAGCATTGTTCATATTGCATAAAAATGGGCCAATGTTCCAACTGTGCACCCGCCCGGACATGTCTGTAACATCATCCGTTCTGTGGTGTGCAGTTCTTTTCATCCGCATCTGTCCATATCTACGGAGGTACATATATGAAACACCGAACGCCTGCGAAACGCATCACGTCGATTCTTCTGGGTCTGCAGATGGTTCTTCTGCAGCCGCTGTGCTCTCTTGCGGAGATACCGCAGCAGAGTCCGACGGTGATCGCGGGCGCGAGGTTAAGTGAAGACCAGCTTACGGAAGGGGAGCTGGTCTATTTCGGCGTGTCCGGACTGACGTTGAAGGAGGCCACAGACAGCTATGAGATCGCGATCTACCGTGAAGGCAATCTCGATCAGAAAGCGTCGGTGACGGTTCATACCCTCGACATCTCCGCACTTTATAACGAGGACTATCAGCTGCTGGGCGACGACATCACGGAGCTCGAGAGCGGAAAAACGCTTCTGCAGCAGGTCGCCGCCCGTGGCAGAGAAGAGACAGACGATGAAAGCGAAGTCAGGGACACCGACGATCAAGGCTCGTCCAGTGGCAGTGAGGATACAGATGTTGACAGTGATGCCATCGCGAGCGGCAGCGAGATCGCAAGCAAAGGTAGCGAAATCTCCGACAGTGATGAACGTGCGCCGCAGGGCACGGAGTACCGCTTCGATGCGGACGGTAATCTGATCGGTGAGACCGGAAAGACGAGTCCGGAGGAGGTTCTCGAGTGGGTTGCGCTCGCCACGCCGTCTGAAGCAGAAGACGAAGCGGATGCCGATGAAAGCGAGGATACGGAACTCGCCTCTCCGTCCGAGCTGGATGACGAGGATGAAGCATTCGACGAAGACGCTGACCTCGACGACGAGGAGGCCAATGCTTCCGACCTCGACTCCGTCGCCTCAGCCTCCGTGCTGTCGGTCGCCGGGAGCGATGCGGTGAGCTCGACGAAGAGCCGTCTCGCGATGCTGAAGGAGGCGGCGACGGGTGAGCCGACGCGTGAAGAGGGCTCGAGCGGTGTCAGCGGCAGTCTGACCGATGCAATCCTCTCCCAGATCCTGCCGGAGCAGGTCGCGGCGATCCCGCATTCCGCGGAGCAGACGATTTACTTCGCACCTGGCGAAGATGTGCAGTACCTCCGGTTCCGTATCTGCGATGATGACCGGTCCGAGGGCACCGAGGCGTTCTCGGTGATGATCACCAGCGCCGAAAACATGGAGCCGTACAAGGTCACCTCCCTCTCCGTCATCATCACGGACGACGAGGCGTCGGAGCAGTCGGCGCTTTCCTTCGCAGACGACGAATTTACCGTCGAGGACGGAAAGGCGCTCGTGACCCTGCAGCGCGAGGGCGCCGAATACTCGATGGCGTCTGCGAACATTCGCGGCAAGGACGCAGAAAGCGGCGCGGAGCAGGTCTACGGCACCGTCGTCTTCGCACCATACGAAACCGAAAAGGAAGTGGAGCTCGCCCTCACGAAGGACAGCACACTGTATCTCAGCGATTACCTGGCTGCGCAGGCCGGCACCACGACGGAGGCGAACGCTATCGTCATCGACGGGGAAGAGGAAACGACGCTCTTCTCCAGCGTTGCTGTGCTTTCAGATGAGGACGAGGAGGCCAATGCTTCCAACGGCGCAGTCGCAAATGGTTCCGACGATCTTTCCTTCGACATCACGATCGGTGGAAAAGCCTACAAGGTAAAGTATAAAAAGGGCGATGTCGTAGCGGACATCTACGATGAGAGCTATCAGCCGGCACTGGAGGTCGGACAGTATTTCTTCTCCGCCAGCACCGACGTCGGCGGTATCTTTTCCTATGGAAAGGATCAGCGCCACGGAAGCAAGCCGAACGGGCTCGGCACGCTCCAGAACTGCTATCTGCTTCCGAGGGGAGAGACGGACTTCCATAAGGGCGAGGGCAAGCTGGAATACCTCCATACGACCACCGGGTGTACCGGCTCCGTATGGAGCTCGAACGAAAATCCGCCGGCCGGCCGCCCGACCATCAACGGACTCTACTATCAGTATCTGATTCCACACTGGAAGCAGATCAGCAGCTACGGCGGAGGCAATAAGCTCCGCTTCAAGCTGCATGCGCTGGGTGCCGGAAAGGACCTCGAGCAGAAGGACAGGAATGGTAAATTTGATACCCCGGAGCTTTCGAGCGGTGCAGCGATCAAGGTACAGAACGTCGCCGATAATATCGAGGCCATCGTCTATGCAGTGGATGCTTCGAAGACCCAGACGCCGAAGAGCTATATGCGCTTCTATGGTGTCGCGGCGATGTATAAAAAGTATGAGGTCAGTGTGACGAATCCGGAGAAGATGAGCTTCCTCGGAACGACCGACACCGTGCCGATGCAGGTAAAGATGGAGTGCGGCGCGCAAATCATCGAAGCGGGAAAAACCGACAGCCGGAATATCTTTACAAATGTCGATACAGACGATGCGAACATCGTCTTCACCCTGGATAAAAGCACGGTCAATGGTGTAGATGGCTATTTCGGTACCATCACCGGTTATGCGATCACCATCTCTGCAGATGATAAGGATAAGAAGGTCACCGCCAGCTATCCGGAGGATTATCTCAGCTACCTCGACCGCATGACTGGAAAGAGTGTGAACAGTGACGCCATCGATCTTTCGAAGGATGCGGTGAAGACGGTGAAGGAGCGTGCGACGGCACATCTCGACACCATCGTCATGGATAAGTATTTCGTGAACTGGATCGAGAGCCTTCAGAAGAAAACCTATACGGAGAGCGGTGTGCTGTCGAGCGCATCCTATTACCAGAAGCTGAACTTTAAGCCGACCGTAGCTTACACGGATGTCAAGGTCAGTGTGGTGCCACCGGATGCGAGCGGCGGAAGCACGAACGCCGGCTTTACCTCCACTAAGCTTCCGAAGGCTGGCGCTTCCGGGATCTTCCACGCAGGTGATACGCTGGATCTCAGTGCGAAAACCGAGGATCCAAATTACCGCGTCACCGGCTTCGAAATCTCCGAGGACGGCGGCGTACACTTCAACAGTATCCGGGATACCCGGTCCTATACGCTGCGTTCAGGGAAGAACTATGTGATTCGTCCGCTGCTGGCGAAGAATGATAACCATGTGGAGATCGTGTTCGCTTCCGACGAAGCCAGAAAGAATCTCAGCATCGAAAATCTGATTCCGCAGGATCAGCTGGGGGGCAGCTATCTGAAGGGAAAGAATGTCCTGAATCTGAATCCGGAAAAGAGCGGATGGGCAGAGATGATGAAGCCGGCGATCGGTGCCGCATGCACCGTTCGGGTACTGGTGAACGGTACGCCTTCCGACAGCAATTATGTATACCGCCCGGTGATCACCGACCAGATGACGGGCAGGACCTATCAGACCCAGGGCTACAGCTTCATCCTCCGCAGCAACACCGCGGATAATCTCCTGAAGCTCGACATCGAGAAGGTGAAGAAGAGCGATCTCAGGGAGTACAGCCTCAGCGGAACCGTCGTGACGCGTGTAAAGTCCATACGTGAAACCGCTCTGGAGGCGAAGACGAATCCGGCAGAGGGGTATGCTGTTTCACTGGCGAACGGTGAATTCGTGACGAACGAAAGCCGTCACGTACAGCTTCAGTCATCGACGGCGGATGACAATGGTATCATCAGCCTGGCCGGACTCAGGGCGAAGGAAGGCGACCGCGTCAGTCTCCTGATCGATAACGGCATCGATGATGCACAGGTGGCGGATTTCGTATTCGGCAGCGGTACGCTCGACCGCATCACACAGGTGTATAGTGTGGATGCCGGCATGCTCGAGGTGCAATACCCGATTACGGCACCGGTGGTGACGTCGATTTCCTATGATTATGATAAGTCGGAGAGCCGTCAGAAGACGGATCTTCGGAAGAACCAGGTGCGCTGCTTCGATGATAATCTGAAGCTGACGGCGGTCGTGGATACGAAGGGTCGGAGCATCGAGAAGCTGGTATTCACCGTGCGGACGGTCACCGGCTCAACAGCGGACTACGAGGGCCGTGCGACGCTGGAAGGCTCGAACATCTTCACGGCGGAGATTCCGTCGATGCTCACGAATCTGCACAACGGTGACCGGATCACAGTGCAGATCGTGGATAAGGAAAAGCGTAGTGTGACGGTGGGCGATACAGCACAATCGATCCCGATCATCTATCCGACGGTCGACACCGGTCTCGTGAGTTATGTGGAAAACGAGAAGATCGCACCGAAGGAATTTAATATCGACGGGGCGATGGGCGATGTAAACATTCCGCTTCTGGGTGCGGCGAAGAGCACCGCCCAGAGTGGTATCCTGAACTTCTCTCGTCTAGACTACCCGGATAAAAGCGGTTACTCGCTGAACATCAACTTCGATATGATGCTGAAGGACGGCTCCTTGAAGACGAATCAGCAGAAGACAGACGCTGTGAAAAACTATCATGCGTCTGCCAAGAGAGCGCAGGCGGCGAAAAAGGAAGCCATCGCAGCCGGAAAGGACGCAGCCAATGCCGGAGAAAGCGCAGATCAGATCCGCAGCAGGATATGGGAAGACCGGGAGCTTTCGGAGCAGGAACTGAGAGATCTCAATGACTACGAGGTGAGGAAAGCAGAGAGCGAAGCGCTTCGTGAGCGGAAGCTTACGGAAGCGTCGAACGAACGGGCGAGTATGACGAAGGCACAGGGGTACATCGATGTGCGTGCGATCTTCAACCTGAGCTTCGAATTCCTGCTGGATCCGGTGCAGAACGAGTATGTACTCGCGACGACCGCCGTCACCGTCGGCGGTGCCGTGGATGCATCGAAAACCTTCTATACGATGGTCGGGTATGTGCCATGCTTCCTGAATCTGTCCGGTGGTGTCGAGGTCGATCTCACGATGGGCGGCGTCTGTGCGGCCGGGAAGGCGGCGTTTAGCGAAGGCGATTTTAACGCCTACAGCGGAAATGTACAGAACATCTTCTCGGGGAGTGATTTCCTGATCGAGCTGGATTCTGTCGTGAAGGCGAAGGTGCAGGTGGGCGCCGGTCTGTGCGGCGTATTGAGTGCGCGCGGCTATGTCAGTATTCAGATGAAGCTGCAGCTGGTGAAGGACAATGTCTCCGGCGATCCGTATGGCATCATCCTGAACGCGGCCGGCGGCCTCGGCTTCGACCTCGTCCTCCTCAAAGTGAATTTCGATGTCGCAAAGATCGAGCAGGGCTGGGGGAACTATGCCGGTAAGACGAAGGTCGAGTTCTTCAACAACGCCATCACGAAGGAGTATGGCGATACTCTGCCGCTGAACGCGGCTTCGGCAGA
Source organism: Oribacterium sp. P9 (assembly GCF_046365365.1). Taxonomy (NCBI): domain Bacteria; kingdom Bacillati; phylum Bacillota; class Clostridia; order Lachnospirales; family Lachnospiraceae; genus Oribacterium; species Oribacterium sp. P9. The sequence continues at coordinate 34,317 of NZ_JBKEIS010000001.1, forward strand.
CGACGTGGATGATCACGCGTTCGCGCTGAACACTGGAACAGATGACGAAGAATCGGCGACAGGCACGTTCCCGCTCCGTGCGATACTGGACGAGGCGGCCGAAGAGGATGACGTGGCCGCTGCATTTTCACTGAATGACGCGTACGAGGAGGCGTATGCCGGACTGGGCGAGGATGAAATCTCCTTCCAGCGCTACGACATGGGCTCGGCGGATATGAGCAGCTTCGGCGAGGAAACGTCCCTGCGGAGATCCGGTGGCGTCAATGCACAGCCGACGCCGGTACGCATGAATATTCTCAAGGAGCAAGCGGCGGAACGGACGCGTCCGGAAATGGTCGAGCTTCCGGATGGACGTGCGTTTGCAGTCTTCATCGCCGCTTCGGATAACGGCGATAGCTCCCGCCTCTACTACACCATCAGAAATCAGGTGGACGGCCGCTGGAGCTGGAGCACACCGGTGGCGCTGGACGAGGATGGAAGCTATGACTCCATGCCGGCGCTGACCGTCGTGGGAAACAAGGTCGTCATCGCCTGGATGGATGCGTCGCACAAGATTGAGGGCATGAATGACGAAGAGACGATGGATGCGTACAGAAAGAAGTTTAACGCATTCAGGATCAACGGCAGAGTGTACGATGCTGGGAATGGTCAGCTGGGAGACGAATTCCGGATTTCCGGATCGAATCTTGATGAGTTCTATCTTCAGGCACCGTCGCTCTGCACCGCAGGCGGTAAGGTATACTGCACCTACGTCGCACGGGATATCTCGACGCTCACGAAGCTGGACGAGCTGACGGACCTCAGTAAGGGGTATTCCACGGCTGTACGTGCGACGCTGGATGTAAGCACTGACCCGGTCAAGGTGGAGAACGAATATGTAGTGATTCGAGACGGCAAGAAGATCGATCCGCTCGTGACGGATTACCAGACCGAGGGCATCCGGATCGAGGGGACCGACTACCTCGTGACGGCGTACACGCTCGATAAGGATGATGGGGGCCTCACGACCGGTGACCGGAAGCTGTATCTCGGACTCAGTGATGTGACGAATTCCCGGAATTACTATCCGATCCGGATCGGTAGCGATGATAAGTGTCAGGCCGTGCCGAAGCTCACGAAGGTGAATGGACATCTCGTGCTGAGCTGGACCGAGGATGGCGAGCTGCTCGAGCTCCTCGACGTCAGCGGACTGATCGAGGCACTGTTCCATAATAGCACAAAGATCCGTGACGCTTATAATGCGGCGGGTGCTTACTATGTGAAGGGCGGACCGTCGGATTACGACTGGTATAAGAAATCGGCAGCGGAGCTTGGACTTCCGGAGACAGTACCGGACGAAAGTTCCACACCTGGATATATAGGCAGCTACTACGAGGCGATCGCCCAGGGCGATTTCCGAACGGTAGAGACCCGCATCAAGGAAGACGAGGACCACAGCAGCTCCATCGATGATTACACGATCACCGGGGATGGCCGCGATCTGTATGTATTCTATACGGATTTCGGACCGGAGATCGAGAAGGCGACGGTCGAGCTCTATGGCCGACGCTACCGGATGGCGAAGGATACGAGCGGAAGCACCGGCAGTGGAACGACCGGCACGACCGGTGGTGAAGGCGGCAATGCAGGCACTGGTACGAATGGCGGCGCAGACATCGACCCAGATGGAAGTGAAGGCAACGGCCATCACTCCAACAGCGCATGGGGCTTCACCGATGCGGTCCGCATCACGAATCTTGATAAGCTGATCAAGGGTTCCTCGCACCCGAATGCCGGAAAGGTCATCGATGATTTCACGCTCACGATGGCGACGGATGGCAGCATCCGACTCCTGTCAGATTACTATGAGCAGTGGATCGACGAGGACGGGAAGATTCAGTTCAGTCAGAACGCCCTCGCGGCGATCGACTTCGCGCGCGGAGGATCGCTGGAGATCGACCCGCTGTCCATCGATATGGACAGCAGCATGATCGCCGGTGAGACCTCGACGATCCGCTTCGATGTACGGAATGCCGGACTGCTGGAGGCGAAGGGCTTCTCGATCGAGGCATATCTGATGGAGAACGGTGTGAGAACGCTGCTGTACAGCGGCGAGGTCAACCGTCTCCTCGATACGAACGAGGAAACCACCGTGCAGATTCCATGGACGGTGCCGACCGGGGACCTCGACGGAAAATCGATTCTGCTGAGCGTCGTCGAGAAGGATACTGCAACCGCTTCGGAGACGACGGCAGAGATCGAGCTGAAGTCGGAAGCGCGGCTGCGCCTCGACATGGGCGAGCTGACATTTGACGGAAAGGAGGGGATCATCCCATTTGAAATCGAAAACATCGGCAACGCGGCGTCGTCAGCGGGCGAAGTCGTGGCCTATGTACTCGATGGTGCAGAGAGACAACGTGCCGTCGGAAGCATTGGCCTCGGTGCACTGGGATCCGGCGCTTCCGTGGAGGATACACTTCGCTTCACACCGGAGACGGAGGACTGGGACGGTTTCGGACGGATCAGCCTGGAGCTTGTGGCCGTGCTGGACGGTGCGAGTGTCGCGTCGGCGTACGGCGACCTCTACAGCGCGGAGCCGGTCGTGCTCGAGATCGAGGACGGCGCGGAAAGCCTGAACCTCACGGCGAAGGCGCAGCAGACGCTGCAGGTTAAGTGTGCACCGTGGGGCGCGCTGTGTACGGATCTTCGCTACCGGAGCTCCGACAGTCGCGTGGCGACCGTGGACGAGAATGGTACGGTGACCGCCGTCGGAAACGGCAGCTGTACGATCGAGGTCTACAGCCCGAAGCTGCTGCTGAAGGATGAGATCACGGTCCATGTCAGCGGTGGCAGCCAGGGAAGCGGCAGTCATAGCGGTGGCTCTGGATCCTCCAGCCGAAAGACCGCGGCGGACCGGGCCTCCGAGCTCTATGCGTCCGGCCTCCCGACCTGGGTGGAAACCGGCGGACGCTGGATCCAGAATGCGGATGGCAGCTGGAGCTACCAGACCGGCACCAGCCCGATGACGAATCGCTGGGTATGTATCTATAATCCGTACGCCGACGAGCGCAGACGCCAGAAGCGCTACGGCTGGTTCAAGTTCGGACCGGACGGCAGGATGCTGACCGGCTGGGTGACCGATGCCGATGGAAACATCTACTACCTGAATCCTGCCTCGGACGGCACCCGCGGCATGATGCTCATCGGCTGGCAGCAGATCGACGGAAAGTGGTACTACTTCTCGAAGGACGAAGGCAGCGGCACCATGGGTGCCCTCCTCCGGAACACCATCACACCGGACGGCTACCACGTCGACCAGACCGGCGCCTGGACCGGAAGATAATATAAAAGAGACGCTCTTGCCGGGCGTCTCTTTCATTTTGCTTTTCTATAGGCACGGTAGGGCTGGAAAAACGTCATCATGCCTACAAAACACTGCCTCGGATGTGCAAGCGTAGGCACGTTAGGCCCTGAAATGTCCCAACATGCCTACGGTGAGGAAGTTCGGAAATTTTAATCGCAGGCATGGTAAGCGCTTTAAAATGCCATCGTGCCTACGGAAATAGCCAAAATTTGGGGAAACTGTAGGCATGATAACCCTGATTTATGGACATCGTGCCTATAAAATCGAGCCTGATCGTAGGCATGATGATCCATTTTCCTCGTCAGCGTGCCTACGATCGGATGCTCGGCAACAGAATACTGCAGCGTTCCTCGATCAGTGCACAGAGCTGTTCTTTCATGTGTTCCGGGAGGAAAGATGCAGCGCACAGCTCCATAAATTTCGGCTTCATGCGCAGGAGCCGGGCAATCATTTTCTCTGCAGCTTTTTCGGGGATTCCGCAGGCAGCTGCGAAGACCAGGAAATCTTTTCGACGAAGGTTACGCTTCTTTCCGTTCATCGTCAGCGCAAACTGCTCCTTATCTTCCGGCATGATGACATTGACAGGAAGAAGATCATACGCCTGCGACAGATGGTAGTTTTCGCTCCCCTCCTCGCTCTCAATCAGCGAAAAGTTCTTAAGATGCATGTCCGAATTACCGACGATAAACGAAAACACCAGTCGTATAAACAGTTCACTCATGTCCAGTCCGCGCTGCGTGGAGTAACGTTCGATTACCTTCGCACAACGCTCATAGGAGCCTCGGTACTTGTCCTGCGTCAGTCGGAGATCCAGCTGGCAGAAGTCTTCCATCGCGATCTTACGGATTTCCGCCCTGTCGATGATACGGTCGATGCGCTTTGTGATATATGCAAACTGCCCGTTTGCTCTGATCAGGGCATGTGGCACCGTCGCGATGCGGGCTGCATCTGCCATGGACATGACGAGCTGCTCTGCTTCGGGCAATGCTTCAAACTCCTGAACCTGTGGCTTCAGAATGTACCCATTCGGATAGTTGACCAGTGTCAGCCTCGGCTGCTTTTCATCTGAAAAGAGATGCAGGGACAGCTTCTTCTGCACGCCGGTGACCGTGTATCCGTTTTCGGTATTTTCCTTTGTGATCTGCCGGAGTGTTTCTTCGTCGAGCCGGATTTCCGGGAGTGTACGCGTGCCGAAAAAACGTCTGATACAGGCCGTATGCCATCCATTCTGATCTTTTTCACGAAGCGGTTTCCCGCAGCATAAACAGTTCATACTCTGGCCTCCATGATCGATACATTTCCGATCGGGTCCTTGCACGCTTTCAGCAGCAGGCCGAAACGATCCGTCGGGAGGAGCTTCCAGTTCCGGCTGATGACATTGAGCAGCCATCCTTCCGGTATCAGGCCGTCAAAAAATGAGAACAACGTGCTGGATCTGTAGGCCTCCTCGCGCATCGGAAGGGTCAGAGAAACCGCCGTGGCGTCAGCGCGCAGCATATACGCGCGGTCATACGAAAAGGTATATCCGCTGTCTGTCTCGCTTAAAACGCCGGCATAGGTATCCCGCACGTATACATATGCTTTTCTGAATGTCTCCTCCATCAGGCTTCGTCCTTTCTTCCAGGTACGGCTTCCATGTCAAACATCGCGAGGGCAACGTTCACCTTATCCATGCGAACCGTTTCCTTCCCCTGCTCCAGATCACGCACGAAGCGTAAGCCCAGCCCGGAGCGAATCGCGAACTCCTCCTGCGTAAGCCCTGCCGCACGCCGACTCTTCTTCACAAATTCTGCTATTTTATTCATGTGTGTTTACCTATGCTCTCCCTGATGAAGTTATGCAGACACGTGATAGTCCGCATTCTGCACGCCGTGTTAAAATCATTTTATACCTTTAAGGGTATAATGTCGATAGCCGGCAGTGCTTTTATACCTTATGGGGTATAAAACATGAAATTCGGATGTAGTTTATACCCTTTAGGGTATAGCGATGACTATAAAAAAGAGACACCTGGTAAAGGCGTCTCTGAAAAGCAGTCAAAATGTGGAGTCTGGGTCAACTTTTATCTTACAGCTGCAGCGCCAGCGAGTCCGCTTCTTTTTTTATAGGAAATGGAATGACATTGGTAGGTGTATGCTGTTCTGCCTCCCAAAGCGTCAGCTTCTGCTGCATATTCATCCAGCTTTCCACCGACGTATTGGTAGCCTTTGCAATCCGAATCGCCATTTCCGGGCTTAATGCAGCCTTTTCATTCACAAACTCCGACAGAGCCTTTCGACTCACGCCAAGCATATGTGCCGCATCCGTAATGGTTATATGTAGTGGCTTAAGAACATCTTCCAGAAAAACATTTCCCGGATGGGTCGGTTTTCTAGTCATACTGCGCCTCCTTCTTCAGTGATAGTCCTGATAATCTACCAGATATGCATCCTGCCCTTCAAACGTAAATGTCATCCGCCAGTTCCCATTCACTGTAACGGACCATATATCTTGCTTATCTCCCTTTAATGGATGTAATCTATATCCAGGTAAATTCATATCCTGTGGGTTTGTACTTGCATCGAGACGATCAAGCATTCTTCCTAGTTTTGGGGCATGCTCAGGCTGAATACCCTTCTTCGAACCTGATTCAAAAAAATCCTTTAATCCCTTATGTGCAAACGATTTAATCATAATAATTGTATGCTGTAACGTTACAGGTGTCAACAAGATTAATAGTTACGATGATTGTGATAACTAAATCTTACCATGAGCTTATTATTTTTAGTAGAGTCCACAAGCAGACCATATTAACCGGTTTACCATCGTCGTTAGCACCGTGGTGGTTTTTGTTTATTGAAGGAAGCTATTTTAAAGGATTTAATCATGAAGAACGTACCGTTCATGGATCAGAAGACCGGACGCTTCCTCGTGCGTGATCTGGAGCATGTGGCCTGACCTCCGCCCCACATATCATTAAAATCCCAGCATGGTTAAACGCCGTGCTGGTATTTTTTATGACTGAACATGCCAGCCATAACCAAATGTCGATTTTTTGCATCTTGTGTCGTGATTTCTACATCTTGTGTCGAGAATCCCACGAAGGCCTGTCTTTTGTTATAAAATATAATCATCGCCAACGAGATACTTACATCGAGACTGAAACGACGACTCCTGAATATCAGCATGAGGACGTCGCCAGAACGTTGGTAGTTCAGATAAATGTTGCTGGATACAGTTTAGAAGCATAACGCAACGCGCGTGGTTCGGAGGAAGCAATGAAAAGACAGACAAGAAGAATGAAAGACTTAGCCAAGAGAGGTCTTGTTGGCTTACTTACAGTCAGCATGTGCCTGTCAAACGTACAGGGAATCGCTTTTGCAGATAACCGCGTCGAGGTCGGCGGGGTGAAGGTTGACGGAAAGAAGGTCACCCTCAACCTGAACGGCGGCAGCCTGATGGAAGCTGCACGCGCTGCGCTTGCAGAGGCCAATGTTTATGACGACACGTATATCGCGATCAGCAAGGATGCGAAGACCCAGGCGGCGTACCGCGCCCTGACCGATGGTTCGAATCCGCTCTACGAGCTGGCGCTTTTCTCAGATGGAGAGCTGCAGGCGCTCGAGGATGCAGGGGTTGAGATCGTCGCCCTGATCCAGATGGATCAGAAGCAGGCCGAGGCTGCGGGCAATCTCATGCCGGCGACCGCGAGTGAGATCGAGCGCTCCAGCACGAAGGTCGAGTTCTTCGATCCGTCGAAGGACGAAGGAAAGGAAATCCTGCTCTATCAGCCGGATTCTCTCTTCGCGGGCTTCTACGATCAGTTCTCGAATCAGCTGATGAACGCAAGCGAGAAGGAGATCGCATCCGCGGATCCGAGTACCTACGAGCTGAGCGGTGACGAGAAGGTTACCTTCTTATTTATAAATCACGCAGATGCCGGACGCACCTTCAACCTCGAGCTGAACGGCGAGTCGCTCGAAAAGGGCATCAAGGTCGCGAAGGCGGAGAGCGTCATCAAGGGCGTGATGAGCACCCTCGATGTGAGCGGTATCGACGAGACCCTCGAGACCCCGGCACCGGAGACATCCGCAGCGACGGAGACCGGCGCAGCCGCGACCGAGCCGTCCAGTGAAGCCACAGCGCAGCCGTCTGAAGAAGCCGCAACGCAGCCGTCCACTGAGACCGCGATTGAGCCGAGCACAGAGGCAAGCGGGACTGCAGGCGAGTCCATCGTGATCCTTCCGGAGACCGGTGCGACAGTCGAGAGTGGCGAGACCGAGACATCCGCAGCAGTGGAGCCCAGCGCAGCGCAGCCGTCCCAGGACGAGGCCAATGCTGAGACCGGGCTCCCGACGGAAGGACAGACATCCACAGAAAACACCGAGCAGCCGGCGGCAGAGAAGACCACAGCGCCAGCAGAAAATACAGGCATCGTTGACACCATCAAGGAAGTCATCGAGACCATCGCAGAGAACGCAAATGCGACGATGATGAAGATCGAGCGCAGACTCGGCGTCATCCGCGCAGAAGCGGCAGAGAACGACGAAACCGTCGCAGACGCCCCGAAGTCCGAGGAAGCTCCAGCAGCAGGTACCGAGAACGAAGCGCCGAAGCCGGCAGAGACCCCAGCAGCAGGTACCGAGAACGAAGCGCCGAAGCCGGCAGAGACCCCAGCAGCAGGCACCGAGAACGAAGCCCCGAAGCCGGCAGAAACCCCGGCAGCAGGTACCGAGAACGAAGCCCCGAAGCCGGAAGAAACTCCTGCAGCGGGTACCGGAATCGAAGCCCCGAAGCCGGAAGAGACTCCGGCAACAGGCACCGAGAACGAAGCGCCGAAGCCGGAAGAGACCCCGGCAGCAGATAGCGGAATCGAAGCTCCGAAGACCGAGGAAACCACGGCAGCGGCGGAAATCGAAACCACCGCAGCGGTGAAGACCGACATGGACATCGCGCTCGAGAACGATCGGAAGGCCCTCCTGAGAGAGACCAGAGCCGCCGACCTCGTAGATGCCTCCGTAGCCAGCGCACGTGTCCTCCAGTACACCCTCGATGATCTCTCGAAGTCCTTCTGGTCCGCAGAGATCACCGATCGTTACGAAGTCAATGTATTTGCAGAGGATAACGCATTTACCGAGGCCGTCGAGCTCGAACTGAAGGAACTCGCGAAGCCGGAAGAAGCCGAGGATGGCACACTGGCAGTTGGCGAAGATACCCTCAACGAGAAGCAGGTTGAAGCCCTCAAGGCCGACGGCGTCTATGAGAACTCCCAGTCCCTGGACATCCGTTTCGTAAACGCAGCCGGCGAGGAAGTTGAACCTTCCAGTGCGGTTAAGGTAAGAATCAAGGTTTATAAGGAAGCCCTCCCAGAGGATGCGGACATCAGCACCATGGCGATCCGCCACCTCGACGAGAAGAGCGCGGACGCGGTCAATGTCGACACCGTCGCAGAATATCGCGAAGACGCTACATCCGACCACGGAACGATCAAGCCGGTCGACGTAGATGGCAAGGTCACCGAGCTCCAGACCGTAGATAGTGAAAACGCGGACGAAAAAACCGCAGCCATCGCAGAAACCGCGACAGAATCGAAGAAGGTTCTCCCGGAAGAAGCAGTTGCAGTGGAAAGTACCTTTACCGTAAACAGCTTCTCAGGCTTCACTATTACATTTGGAACGCAAACGCAGAAGAAGGAAGCGACGGTTGAATTTATCTATACTGATAGCACAGGAACCAAGAACGAAGGAAATGTTAAACCTAATGCAGAACTTAAGGACATAACGGAGGAAGAAGAGTACAAAGATCTTAAAGAATTTGACTTCAGTAAGTATGCTGCAGATAAGGATAACGACAAGAAATACACCTTCAAAGAAGTAAGACTGGCAAAGAAGGGTGTGGAGTTTAAGAAGAGCACTCTGATTGACAATAAGCTGAAGAAGGTTGAGCAGAATGGAGAAGAAACCAAGTGGCAGTATACGACTATAACAAAGACTGAAGGAGGCAAGCTGGAAAAAGGAGAAACAAAGGATCTCGAAGATAACGATACGATTTATGTAGTCTATACTCAGGGAATAAAACTTACGACAGTTGAAACCGTAGATAGTGCAAAGAAGGGCTTCAAACTGTATATGACAGACTTTAAGGATAAGACCAGATTCACGAGCGGCGGATATAAGCCGAACGATGGTTCGCTTACACAAGGACTGTATTCTTCGCCGATCGAACCGGGTAGTTTCCCTACTTTGATCACAAGAGATTCGTATAATGGTAGATCGCTCAGCACTTGGTGCGGAACAAGTACGGAAGTAAATAAGCTGTTTATAAAGTCTGTATATGATGAAACCGGTTACTTCTACTATAACAGTGCGGAGTATTTCGCGACACGAGCATCTCGAAATGATAATAAGACTACGATTGGCACTAATTTTACGGTTTACAATCAGTTGGGTTCACCGAGTGATGAGAATCGGTTTTACTACAAGCGAGGTAATTTCCTTCCATTCAATACGCTGAATACCAGCAATATATTAACGAATCGAAATTTATTTGATGATACAGGTGCTGAGCTCAAGGTAACCGATCCGAGATACAATGAGGCATTATACGGGCTGAATGAGACTGTTAATTTTTACTTCGGCCTGTACGGAGTGGCAGATTTCTACCAGCCGGTAGGTGGCCAGGTAAACGGTGATGACATGATTTTTGAATTCACCGGTGATGATGACATGGTTGTATACATCGACGGTGTCCTCGTTCTTGACCTCGGTGGCGTCCACGATGCTCAGAGCGGAAGTATCAATTTCGCAACAGGAGAAGTGAAGTATACAAATCGTAAGCAGGGCGAAAGTTTGACATGGAACAGGCACACAATCCACGACAAGTTCGCTGCTGCAAACAAACTTGATACGACAAGATGGAAAGACGAGAAGACATTTGCAGACGGCACCCAGCATAAGATCCAGATTTTCTACATGGAACGAGGTGCAGGTGCATCGAACCTGAAGATCAAGGTCAATATCCCTCCGATTCCGGATGGCAGTGTAAACATTACAAAAACGGTTGATGGACTGGATACTACACAGGCAGCGGAAGAAGAGTATACTTTAACGCTTCTTAAGAACGGAGAGGTTGCTAAACATCAGGCGTTTACACGTTCGGGTAAAACTGGCACAACGTATTGGACGAATAAAGATGACGGCACCTTTAAGATTAAGGCAGATGAGACAGTAAACTTTGATGATATTCCTAAGGGAACCAAAATCCAGGTTCTGGAAGTGGATAAGGGACAGATTTATGAAGTGACCTATGAGGCATATAATTCAAATAATCAAAAATTAGATGAAAACAATGCCACTGTTCCATCTGCTGGATATGTAAAGGTTGAGGTTAAGAATAACGCAACGGTAAATACCAGAGAACTGACGATTTATAAGAAGTTTAAGACGTTTAAGATTAATGGCGAGACTTCAACGGCAGCACCAAATGGGGAGAAATTTAAAGAAGCAACATTCACGCTTCAGGAAAAGAACTATGGTGCGCCAGATACAAGCTATCAGGATCTGCATACCGTTAAGTATTCTGCGTTTACGAATGGCAGTTATACATTCTACAAGCTGGATCCTAGAAAAACCTACCGTGTAGTGGAGAATATTTCGACAGAGACACCGGATACGAATGGTGGAACAGGAGAAATTCCATATGTGAAGACCACATACATGGTTGGAAGTGGAACGACAGCAGTAGATGGAACAACCTCAGGTGATATCGCATTGGGAACCATGGGAACAGATGGAAGGACATTTGCTGAATTCTTCAGTAACACAGTGACTTTTACAAATGAATACCATTCTCGTAAAGCGGATATCCAGTTTACGAAAGTGGATGCCGATGATACGACGAAGAAACTTACAGGTGCGGAGTTTACATTGTACGAAGATAGTGTAGCGGCAACTCCATTCCACCGTGAGGGTAGTACAGACGCTGTTACCGCAACATCGAATGACGCTGGCTTAGTAGAGTTTACGAACCTTCCGTACAATATTACAACTGTGACCACCTACTACATCAAGGAGACAAAGGCACCAGCTGGTTACGTTACAAACGGAAAGATTTATAAGGTGACGATCGCAGGAGATGGTGCGGTAAGTATGGCTGGTGATGGACAGGTTGGTACAATGACCATCATCACGAACAAAGCGATAGAGACAGAGCTCACGTTCTACAAGAAGTCGAAGACGAAAAATGGAACAGAGATTTCTCTGGACGGCGCAGTATTTGAAATCAAGAGACTGGAAGGAAGTGAGTATAAGCCGGTAACCGGCATTGAAGACGTTGACAGTGATGGCCGGTTTACGATTCCGACAGACGGCATTAAGCTGACCCACCTCCTGGATGGTACATACCAGCTCACAGAGATCACAGCTCCGGCGGGATACAATCTTCTGACAGATCCGATTACTTTCGTCATTGAAAATGGACAGCTGAAGAATCCAGAGAATGTACCAGGTGTGGTTACATTTGATTCGACTGCCAAGGAGGTCTACATCTACAACACGGCTGGCATCCAGCTTCCGGAGACCGGCGGCATGGGCACACTGATGACGACGATGAGCGGTATGGCACTCATGCTGATCGCTTTAGGATATCTCATCCTCGTGAAACGCAGGGAGAAAGGCGGTTTGAATTAACATTGAAACCTCTACACTGGAGAACTGAAGCGCCAGAAAGAACGTGAAGGAACATGAATTTATCTCTCCTCTGGCAGAGACCGGAGGAGAGAATCAAAAGAAAACCATCTGTGGTTTAAACAGAAGGACGAACACCACACCATGTCTGAAGAGGACAGAAAGGGAGAGATAATGAAAAAGTTCAGAAAATTATTTGCAGTTTTAACAGCCAGTGCACTGGTTGGCGCGATGTCGTTCACAACGATGGCAGCAAGTATTACAATTAAGCATGATAATACTTATGATGGACAGGCAAAACAGAAATATAAGGCGTACAAGATTCTGGATGTAATCAAGGATGATGCTACTAAGGGGAATACTACGGATGATACAGTAGGAAAACCTTCATCTGCATCTGGTATTGCATATTCAATTGACAAAGATAGCAAGTGGTTATCTGTGCTTCAGGATGAAAAGCAGCTTTGGCTCGATTGCAAGCCATCTGCAGATGGCATGAAATATGTTGTGACTTTAAAGAATGGGGTTGAGAGTAACGAAGCCACAGCCAAGGACATGGCGGCATATTTTAACGGAAAGATTCCAAATAATGCAGAAGTGATTGAACTTACTGCAGATACGCCTAAAACAGTTGTAGGTGATGGATACTATCTGATCACATCTACACTTGGTACGAATCTGATTCTTGCAACCTCCGACATCGAGATTACAGAAAAGAATGATTACCCGAAGGATGATAAGAAGGTTGAGACCGCATCAATTACAGCAGGTCAGAATGCTACGTATTATATTACAGTAGTCGTTCCAAAGACCATCGATACCAGCAAGACCATTACAGTTCATGATATTCTTCCGGATGAACTTGAATTCAATCATGATGTAAAGGGATTTGTAGCGGATACACAAGAGGATGGTATTAATGCCAATACAAGTGTTGAGGAATTAAATAATCTTAAAAAGCCTTATGGGAACGTAGCTGGTACTGCAGTTATTGAGGCTGAGGATATTGATCATGATGAGTGCAATGAGGGCTGTGATTTCCATATTACCATTGATCCAACAAATTATGCTGGAAAGACCATCGTTTTTAAGTACTCCGCAAAGCTTCTGGAAAGTGCAGCTGCTGATCGTGAATTTGTAAACAAAGAATTTTTGACTTATTCTGAGTATAAGACAACTGAAAAAGATGTTCCGGTCATGACGTATGATTTTGGCCTGACAAAGACCTTCGAGGGAAGTGGTGAGAAGGATAGTAATTTAACAGCTACCTTTAAGCTTTATGACGCAAAAAACTATGATAAGCTGAAGACCGGTGGTGCAAATGCAATGAAGTTTAAGACGGATGGAACAGGTTACTATGTTTCTACCGAAACAGACGCAACATCGGATATCACTGCAGTAGATGATACGGAACTGAACGTTCGTGGCCTCGGAGCGGGAACCTACTATCTTGTAGAGACAGCTACCGCAAACGGTTATAACGTACTTGATCATGCAATTAGCATTACTGTAACAGCAACCTATGATGAGACGACTGGTCATGTTAATGGCGGTAGAGTAAGCATTAAAAATGGAAAAGCTGAGTCGAACGATAAGGTTTCTGTAGAGAACGTGAAGGGTCTTCTTCTTCCTTCCACCGGTGGTATGGGTACGGTAGCATTCGCAGTGGTTGGCCTGATCGTGATGGCTGGTGCAGCGGTTACACTCATCATCAAGAAGAGAGCATAAGAAGTGTAAGTAATCTTTCGAACGACGATCATATCTCTCAAATGTATGATACCGGGTGCTTGACATCCGGGAGTAGCTCAGGAACCATGTCCCGGTTCCTGGGACTCTCCGGGACGTGAAACATTTCCCGAAACTGAAAGCCGGAGGTTGGAATGAAAAAACGAATTATCGCGACTATACTGATCATTCTGCTGTTCCTGGCTGGATTAGGTATCGTTCTTTATCCGTACGTCAGTGAGTACGTGAACGCGAAGCATGCATCGCGCGTGGTCGTAAACTATGATGATGCGGTGAAGGAGATCACCCCTGAGGACTTCAGTCAGTATTTCGAGGTCGCAGAGGAGTATAACGAAAGACTAAGGCAGAATCCTAACCCGTTTTCGGAAGACTGCCGGACGGAAGGCTATGAGACAGCATTGAACGTGGATGGATCGGGGATGATGGGTTACCTGGAGATCCCGAAAATCAGCGTGAAGCTGCCGTTCTATCATGGCACATCCGGCGCGGTGCTGAACGAGGCGGTGGGACATCTGGAGGGATCCAGTCTTCCGGTCGGCGGCGAGGGCACACATGTGGTGCTGAGCGCACATCGGGGACTGCCGAGTGCGAAGCTGTTTACGGATCTGCCGGAGCTCGGCGAGGGAGACATTTTCATCCTCACCGTGCTGGACCGGAAGATGACGTATCAGGTGGACCAGATTCTGACGGTGCTGCCGACAGAGCTGGATGCGCTGGAGGTAGAAGATGGACAGGATTATGTTACATTGATGACGTGTACGCCGTATGGCATCAATACTCACCGGCTTCTGGTGAGGGGCCATCGGATCGAGAACCTGCCGGAGGAAGAAGTAAAGAGCATTCCGGTCGTTCACGTCGAGCGAGAGCTCACGACACAGGAGAAGATTCAGAAGTACATCCCGTTTGCGGTGATGGGCGTCGCGGTGCTGTTCTTGATCGCGTTGCTGATACCGTCGAAGAAGAAGGATGAGCACAGGAGTAAGGAATCGGGTGAAGCAGATGATGAAAACAAGACGAATTAAAAAATGGCTGATGGGAATCACGACAGTGGCACTTCTCGCGATGCAGACAGTTACAGCCTTTGCGTCTGTCGAGAGCTATAGCCAGACGAAGCTCGGAAGCATCACGATTACGCCGGGTGACCAGGATCATAAGGGCGCAGCGGTCGATGCTGACGAGGCCGGAACCTATACGCTGTACCGTGTCGGTGATGTGGTCGATGGAAGCTCCGTTACAGAGTTCACCCTGGCGACGGACTTCGCAGGCAGTGGCGTGACGATCAATCGCGAGAGCCTGAACTCGGCGGAGCTGCCGAAGACGCTCGCGAAATACGCGGAGGATCACAGCATCGCCGCGCTGAAGGATGACATCACATCGGGCGAGAAGGTCGGCGATCTTGAGATCGGACTGTACCTCGTGAAGCAGAAGACCGTGCACGTCGCATGGCACAGCTTCAGCCCGTTCCTGGTGATTATGCCAGAGGCCGTCGAGGGTGGTTATGAGTATGAAGTGAAGGCGATGCCGAAGACCTGGAAGCTGTCAACCGCGAAGCTGGATCCACCGGTACGCAAGGTCATCACCGACCAGTACGGCAACAGCATCACGAGTGACGAGAAGTTCGAGTTCGTGATGACGCCGAGTGCCGATGCGCCGATGCCGGAGGGCACTGCAGCAGGCACGCCGAAGACCGTAACGGCGGGCGCAGGTGGGATCGAGTTCGGCGAGATCAGCTACACGACCGTGGGCGGTCCGTATGTTTATACTTTTACCGAGAAGGCAGGCAGTAACGCCCGCTGGACCTATGATGATTCCGTCTACACGATGACCGTAAATGTCATCCGGAACGCAGAGGACAAGCTCGAGGCTCAGAAGACCATCACGAAGAACGGTGCGGAAGTGAGCATCGTAGAGTTTAAGAACAGCTACCGGAAGAGTAGCGGCGGTGGCGGATCTTCCGGCGGTGGTGGTCCAAAGGGTGATCCGAGTACGGATCCGAACGGCCCGACCGGAAAGCCGACCGTAGAGCCGGAAGGCGAAGTAGGACGAGTTCTCGGTGCGGTACGAGATAAGCTCGCAGATACCCCGGTCGGCAGAGTTCTCGGCGCATCGCGCAGAGCGAAGACCGGTGATGAGAGCAGCATGCGCACCTATGGCGCTGTATTCGGCGGAGCGGTCGTACTCCTCGCCGCATGGGGCGTAACCTATAAGAAGAAAAAGAGACACACGAACGAAGCGTGATATGCGGAGGAAACAGAATGGCATACACGAAGCGTAACGAACAGACGAAAAAGAAATGAATTTGAAGTCAGCCGAGGCATCTGCCTCGGCTGTTTCCTTTTTCGAGGAAGCAAAAAGAGACGTACCAATATGATTCCATTTCGGAATGAAGCATGCGGAGAAAAGGTCATTTCCTTTCGGATGCGCAGGGTGATAGGATGGAGATATCAGAAAAGGGCGTAGACATTGCCGGAGGGAAAGTGAGGCGCGTGACGAGAGCGGGGCGCGTGAACAGACTGCATACAGGAGGATGAATCATGGCGGTTAAATTTGAGTTTGGACATGTTGGTATCAACGCGCAGAGCCCTGAGGAGGGCGAGAAGATGAAGCGCTTTTTCACTGAGGTGATGGGCTACCAGAATTATCGTGAGATTCCGGCGTCCTATTTCACCGAGGATAATAAGATGGAGCTTATGAAGAAGATGGGCAAGGGCTCGATGGGCCACCTCGGCTTCTTCGTCGACGATATGCCGGAGGCGATCCGTTATCTCGAGGGGCTCGGTTATGCGATGGATTATGAGCACGCGCGTTATGACGAGGATGGAAAGACCATCAAGCTCATCTTCCTTCAGGACGAGATCAATGGTTTCCGCATTCACATCACGGTGAAGAAGGCACCGTTCTACGTAGAGAACAACGCAGAAGCGATTCCGGTGGTTTCGTAATATAAAAAAACTGTTATGGCATAGGAGAGAAATGCTGCTCGGCGTCCTTCCGTATTTCATCGATGAAGAGCTTCACCTGGGGGAGCTCGTAGTAGTCGTGCTTATAGAGAACGTATGTTTTTCGGGTGATGCGGGTGCCGTCCTGCAGGACGAGGGGTGTGCGGACGCCGTCGAAGCCGTCGAGGCAGATCTCCGGGAGGATGGCCCAGCCGATGCCGCTTTTCACCATCGCGAGGCAGGTGGAGATGTCGTTGATGTGGAGACTCGAGTGGGACTTCTCGATGTGCTGTTCGACGCGCCAGAGGCGGGCACTCTCTTCAAAAGCGGGGTCGGAGTGGCGCTGGATGCTCGGCAGCTCGTTGAGCGGTGTGTGCGCGTTTTCACGGGACACCACGAGGCAGACCGGTTCTTCAGAAAGGAGATATGCGCCTTCATCCCAGCGGAACTCACCGCGGACGATGGCGATGTTCAGCTCGTTGTTCGATAGCTTTCGGTAGAGATTCGTCGACTGGTCGGTGCGGACATCGACATCCACCGCCGGGTACTTCTCCATGTAGTGCTTTAAGACGAAAGGGAGACGGTAGCGGGCATAGTTCACCGACACACCGAGGTGGAGAGAACCGGCGATGGTACCTTCTGCGGACTGGGTGAAGTTCCGGATACGGTCCAAGGTTTCCTGGATATGATTGAAATCGGGCAGGATCTTCTCTGCCGCAGGCGTCGGAAGGACGCCTTTTTTTGTACGGATAAACAGCTGGCAGCCGAGTTCCTCCTCCATTTTCTGGATGCGCTTCGTCAGCGAGGACTGTGTCGTATAGAGCTTCTCGGAGGATTTCGTTACGTTGCCGGTTTTGATGAGAGAACGGAAGATTTCGATGTCTTTTTCGTCCATGATGTGCCTTTCAACATTCCAAATGTGAATCAAGTTTGATGAAATTATACAATTATACAGAATGTTTATCAAATTGTAATCTAGCCTTAGAAAAGCGGAGCAGAGAGCGGTGCATAACTCGAAAACCGGCCCGGGATCATAGGGACTGGTATACGTCAGAGCTGAGGAGCACGCAGCTCGAAAACCCGCCGTCAGAGAAAATCGCTATCGTGAAAATGGAGGATGAAACAATGTCAGAATTTGATCAGAAGCAGCGGAAGTTCCCATGTGTGTACATGAGAGGTGGTACCTCAAAGGCAGTCTTTTTTCATGCGGAGGATCTCCCGAAGGATGAGAACGAGTGGCCGGAGATCTTCATGAAGGTCATGGGTACACCGGACGTAAAGCAGATCGACGGTATGGGCGGTACTGTTTCCTCGACCTCGAAGATCGCCGTGATCAGGAAGTCCGATCGTCCGGGTGTGGATGTGGATTATACCTTCCGTCAGGTGGATATCAAGATCCCGAGAGTCGATGGTTCCGCAAACTGCGGAAACATCTCCTCTGCGGTCGGACCATATGCCATCGATGAGGGACTCGTCGAGGCGGTCGAGCCGATCACCGTGGTGCGTGTGTACAACACCAACACCGATAAGGTCATCGAGGAGCATGTGCGCGTAAAGGACGGCCATGCCTGCATGTATGGCGACGAGGTGATCCAGGGTGTGCCGGGCAGCGGCTCCCGTATCGATATGTATTTCGAGGATCCGTCCGGTTCCCGTACCGGTAAGCTCTTCCCGACTGGCCAGAAGCAGGAGGTATTCGACGTTCCTGGTTATGGTCCGGCGACCGTCACCGTCATGGACTGCTCAAACCCGGTTGTCTTCATCAAGGCTTCAGATCTCGGCATCCAGGGTACCGAGCTGACCGAGCTCAATAACAACCAGGAGGTCATGGAACACATCGAACGCATCCGTGGTATGGCCGCACAGAAGATCGGCTTCGTCGAGGATTATATGGAGGCCCGCACGAAGGCAACCTCCGCACCGAAGGTATCGATCGTAAGCGCAGCGCAGGATTATGTGAACATGGATGGCAAGACCGTTTCCGCGGATGCGATGGATCTCTGCGTACGTGCGATTTCCGTCGGCATGCTGCATAAGGCCTATCCGATGACCGTCGCCGTCGCAAGCGGTGCGGCAGCGAAGATTCCGGGAACCATCGTGTCCGAGCTCGTGCGTCCGGTAGAGGGCGACATCATTCGCCTCGGCCACTCCTCCGGTGTCACCGAAGTCGATATGAAGATGGATGGTGAGACCGTACTGAAGGGCGGCGTAACGAGAACGGCCCGTCGCATCATGGACGGATACGTCTACATTCGCTGAAAGAAAGCAGATTTGGCAGATACGTGAAGAGGCGGGCAGCTGCCCGCGAACAGCTTCTGTGATGACAGTATGTCCCGCTGAGGCGTAGATGACGAGATATAGGAGAGAGAAAAAATGATCAAGTTACATGAGGGTCCACAGCTTGTTTTAAATGATGATGTGCTGGCGTCGGTTTCGGAGCATCCGGAGATCGACCTCGCGGCAGCGAAGCAGCAGACGCTGAGCTATCAGGTGCTGAAGGCACACAACCACAGCGGCGATATGGAGAATCTCCAGATCCGCTTTGATGAGATGGGTGTCTATGACAACACCTACGTCGGCATCCTGCAGACAGCCGTCGCATCCGGACTTCAGAAGTTTCCGATGCCGACCGTTTTCACGAACTGCCATAACTGCCTCGCAGCCGTCGGCGGTACCATCAATACCGATGTACATAAGTACGCAGAGACCGCCTGCCATAAGTTCGGCGGTATCTTCGTTCCGCCACACGAGGCCGTCATCCACCAGTATATGCGTGAGATGCTGATCAAGTCCGGCGACATGGCGATCGTATCCGATTCCCACACCCGTTACGGCACCCAGGGTTCGGTTTCCATCGGCGAGGGTGGTCCGGAGCTCGCGAAGGCCATGATCGGCAAGCTCTATGAGATCAAGTACCCGAAGGTGATCGCAGTGCTTCTGCACGGCAGCCCGAAGCCATGGGTCGGCCCGATGGATGTGGCCCTCACCCTGATCGGTGCGACCTTCAAGAACAAGTTCGTGAAGAACGCGGTCCTCGAGTTCATCGGACTGGGCGTCCACTCCATGTCCATGGATTTCCGTAACGGCATCGACACCATGACCACCGAGTCTGCATGTCTCTCCTCCATCTGGGAGACCGACGACGTCGTAAAGGAGTACTTCGAGATCCACAAGCGTCCGCAGGACTACAAGAAGATGCAGCCGGGCGATGCCGCTCTCTATGATGCGGTCGTTGAGATCGACCTCGATACTGTCGAGCCGATGATCGCCCTCCCGTATCACCCGAGCAACGCCTTCCCGCTTCGTGAGGTCATCGCGGAGCCGGAGAAGTATGCGAAGTGGGTCGAGGAACAGGCGGTGAAGACCTTTGAGAACACCCCGGACATCCATCCGAACCTCGAGGAGAAGATCGTTCCGTGGGCCAATGCTGGAGATACGCTCTCGGATGCCTTCCCGGTCGATCGTCGTATCCGCGTGGATCAGGCAGCCATCGCCGGCTGTGCGGCAGGTTCCTTCGAGAACATCTACGCGGTGGAGCAGGTAGCGCACGAAAGTAAGCAGCCGCTCGGTCAGTTCGCATTTAACGTATATCCGGCATCCCAGCCGATCATGGTCGAGCTGAACCGGATCGGTGCGATGAACGAGCTCATGATCCACGGTGTACGTGTGAAGACAGCATTCTGCGGCCCATGCTTCGGCGCATCCGACTGCCCTGAGAACAACGCGTTCTCGATCCGTCATTCCACCCGTAACTTCCCGAACCGTGAGGGCAGTAAGCCAGGTCAGGGTCAGGTCGCGAGTGCAGCCCTGATGGATTCGCGCTCCATCGCCGCAACCGCGTTCAATGGCGGTCTTCTGACCTCCGCAGAGGAGATGAAGGACATCTTCGAGCACATTCAGTATCCGAAGTATGAATTCGATGAGCGCATCTACGAGAACATCGTCTACAACGGATATGGCAAGGCGGAGCCGGAGACCGAGATTCAGTACGGACCGGCGATCAAGGACTGGCCGGAGATGGTCGCCCTGACCGACAATCTCCTCCTTCAGGTAGCCTCCGTCATCCGCGATGATGTCACCACGACCGATGAGCTGATCCCGTCCGGTGAGACCGCATCCTACCGCTCGAATCCGTACAAGATATCCGAGTTCACCCTGCAGCGTAAGGATCCGCAGTACGTGCCGAACGCGAAGGCTGCACAGGCCTTCGAGAAGGCAAGACTCGCCGGCGATGCAGCGACCGCGCAGAAGTTCTACTCCGTTCTTCATGCTGTCGGCATCAATGCGGATGCTCCGGAAGTGCTGTCACAGCTCATGAAGTCTACCGGCATCGGTTCGGTACTGTATGCGAAGCACCCGGGCGATGGCTCCGCACGTGAGTATGCGGCTTCCTGCCAGAAGGTGCTCGGCGGCCTCGCGAACATCTGCATCGACTACGCGACGAAGCGTTACCGCAGCAACTGCGTAAACTGGGGCATGCTGCCATTTACGTATCCGGACGAGAACATTGACCTCGCGGTCGGCGAGTATGTATGGCTTCCGGGTATCCGTCAGGCCGTCGCAGACGGCGCCACGGAGGTCACGGCAAGCGTGATCAGCGCCGACGGAACGAAAGCCCGCGAGATGAAGCTCGAACTGAAGGATGTCACCGAATCCGAGAAGAAGATCCTTCTTGCCGGCTCGATGATTAATTCCTACCGCGAAGATATGGGACTGTAAGACGTAGTCCTTACAGCGCCGCGCCTGATGGATAGCTTTTATCAGTATAAAGATATGGGGTTGTAAGCTACAGTCCGCTAAGAGCCCGCTAAGAGCCCGGAGAACCGCCATCGACGGAGGTTTTCCGGGCTTTCCATCTATCTGAAAGTAGGATATAGTTATATCGTTATAGAAATGACGACCTGAGGAGGTAGCGATGATTTATACACTGAAGAACAGTGAGATGGAAGTGCAGGTGTCGAGTAAGGGTGGAGAGCTCGTGTCCCTGCGGGATGCGGATCAGACGGAGTATATCTGGAGCGGAGATGCGACGTACTGGAAGCGCCACGCGCCGCAGCTGTTCCCGTGCATCGGGCGGCTCACGAATAATCAGTACCGGATGGATGGCGCACTGCACGAGATGGGACAGCACGGATTCCTCAGGGATTACGAGCTCACGAAGGTGGAGCGCGAGGAGCAGGGGACAGAAGTGCAGGCAGGAGCCGAGACGGCAGGAGATGCCGCAGATCAGTGGAGCGCAGCTGGCCACCAGGCAGGAGACGTAGCAGGTCAGGCTGGCGCTGAGGCAGAGACGGTGACTTCCCTGCATCTACAGCTTATGTCGGATGCGTCGACTCGCCAGCTCTATGATCGCGACTGGACCGTGGATATCTTCTATCGCTTATGTGGAAAAATGCTGAACGTGAAGTTTCAGCTGAGGAACCGCGATGCGCGCACCATGCGTTTCGGCTACGGCATTCACCCGGGCTTCAATGTGCCGCTGAACCCGGCGCTCCGTTTTGAGGACTACCGGCTCGACTTCCATGAGGTATCGACCCCGAAGCAGATGGAGCTCACTGAACGCTATACGATCAGCGGCGGCATGCATGACTACGCACTGGAAGAAGGGCGCTATCTGCCGCTGCAACACCGCCTGTTTGACCACGATGCGATCATCCTGAAGGATATGCCGCATACCGTCACCCTGGGCTCGCAGAAGGACGAGAAGAAGGTCACTGTGACCTTCCCGGACATGCCGTATCTCGGCATCTGGCACGCCCCGGAGACCGACGCTCCGTTCGTCTGCATCGAACCATGGTCGTCCCTCCCATCGACGGACGGCGTCATCGACGAATTCGAAACGAAGCCGGACTTCATCACCGTGGAGCCGGAGAAGACCTATACGAACAGCTGGTCGATCAGCATCGGATAAAAAATGCCAAAGAAAAACTCGGTTTCGGCCGAGTTTTTTTATTCGATTGATTATGCAAACCTTCCAATGGAATTTTAACATGCAGTATTTCAATGTTTCGTGTGCTGAAAGCATGGTATAACTAGAGTATCAAAGGAGGCTGCATGCGATGAAATCTACAGATATGACGTCAACACTTCGGAGGACCTGGGCGGAGATCGATCTCGATGCCCTGAGCTACAACTATCATACGATCCGGGACTATATCGGGCGTGATCGGAAATTTCTCGGTGTGGTGAAGGCCGACGCCTACGGGCATGGCTCGGTACATATCGCGAAGAAACTGCAGGAGCTCGGCGCGGATTACCTCGCGGTCTCCAGCATTGACGAAGCGATGGAGCTCCGGTTTCACGGCATCACGATGCCGATTCTGATTCTCGGGCACACGCCGAAGGAGCAGGTCGACCGGCTGATCTGTTTCAACATCACGCAGGCCGTGACCTGTGAGGCGAAGGCGCATGAATACAGTGCGGAGGCGGTGAAGTACGGCGGCACGCTGAAGATCCATATCAAGGTGGATACCGGCATGTCACGACTCGGCTACATCTGTGACGGCGATTATTTCCAGCATGGCGTCGACGGGATCGTGGAGGCGTGCCGGCTGCCGGGCCTCGAGGCGGAGGGGATCTTCACGCATTTCGCAGTGGCCGACGAGCCGGGCGAGGACTGCCGGGCGTACACCGAGCATCAGTTTAAGCTTTTCACGGACGTGATCGCAGCTGCCGAGGCGAAGTGGGGGCACCGTTTCCTCCTCCGGCACTGCGCCAACACCGGTGCGACCGTGTATTATCCGGAGACCTGGCTCGATATGGTGCGCCCGGGCCTCCTGCTGTACGGCTATGGCGAGTTCGCGCAGAAGCTCGGCCTCCGGCCCCTCATGTCACTGAAGACGACGGTCAGCACGATTAAAATCTATCCGGCCGGTACGCATATCAGCTACGGCGGCATCTACACGACCACGAAAAAGGAGCGCATCGGCGTCGTGCCGTATGGCTATGCCGACGGCTTCTTCCGTGTACTGTCGAACCGCTGCAGCCTGATGACCGTCGATGGTCCGGCCGCTCAGCGTGGCAAGATCTGCATGGATATGTGCATGATCGATCTTACGGATAAGACCAATGTTGACGTCGGAAGTGTCGTGGAGATCTTCGGCACACAGCAGCCGGTCGAGAAGCTCGCGGAGCTCGCCGGCACCATCCCGTACGAGCTCATCTGCGCGGTCAGCAAGCGCGTGCCGCGCTACTACCTGGAGGGCGGTGACGTCGTCGCGAAGGAACTGTTGCTTCGGATGTAAGTGTGGATAGTGGCATAATATACGAATGAAAGGCAGAAATCAATTATGCTTGACAATGAATGTTGACTTTAGTATAAAAATGATAAAAATAAGGTTATTGATAACAGCACTGATAACGGTAGCCTTATATAAATTATAACTAGGTGGCAAAGCCGTCATGTTCCTGAAACAGGGATGTGATGGCTTTTTTTATTATGAAAGGAGCGCCTGCTAGGTATGAATCAAAAGAATTCTAAAGTGCACGGTTTACTGCTTGTCTCAAAATGACACATCTATCTAAAAAAGCTTTGTAATAATGTAACAAGATGTACAAATAAAACAAATAATCGTCATGGAGAAACGGCAAAAATAAGTATAATGCACAAAATACATTGACTCTACTGATGAAAAAAAGTAAAATTATTACATCACAAGCGAAAAGGTGAACAGGGAAAGTTCACGAAATCAGGAGGAAACAGATATGAAGAAAAGACATATTGCACTTTCGTTAACACTCGCTGCAGCGATGGCGCTGACGACAGCGTGCTCCGGCGGTTCCGGTAAGGCTCCGGAAACCACAGCAGCGAAGAAGGAAGAGGCAGCGACTTCTGCAGCAGCAGAGGGTGGCAGCGGTAATCTGGACACATCGAATCCGATTACCATCGCAGTTGCAGGACCGATGACCGGTGACAACTCAGAGTACGGTATCGGATTCGCAAACGCAGCCAAGTTAATGGCAGAGAAGTGGAACACGGACGGCGGATGCCTGGGGAGAGAAGTAAAGATCGTTGAGTACGATGATAAGAATACTTCTGAGGAAGCAACCACCATCGCACAGAAGATCGTATCGGATAAGGACAACATCGCCGGCGTCATCGGACATTTCGCTTCTGGCGTATGTATGACCGCAGCGCCGATCTACCAGGAAAACGGTGTGATCGAGATTTCCCCGTCTTCCTCTCACCCGGACTATTCTTCCATCGGTGACTATATCTTCAGAAACAACACCGTCATTTCCAAGGAGGGTGGTGCGAGTGTAGATATCGCAGTTAACGACCTCGGCAAGAAGAAGATTGGTATCATCTCCATCATGACCGACTGGGGAACCAATACCTCGAAGATCATCACCGACATCATCGACGGTATGAGCGATAAGGGCGTTTCTGTCGTAGCACATGAGGAAGTGATGGAAGGCTCCGATGACTATTCTGCAGCAATCGCAAAGCTGAACGAGGCAGGGGCAGAGGCTGTTATCTGCTGTGGTATGTATAACCTCGTAGCACCAGTTGCAAAGCAGTACAAGCAGGTGAATCCGGATGTTGCCATCATCGCATTCTCTAACGCCTACAGCCAGCAGCTCCTGGAGCTTGGTGGAAGCGCCGTAAACGGTGTATGCTTCCCGGTTATCTTCTTTGCAGATTCTGATGATCCTGAGGTTAAGTCATATGTACAGCAGTATACCGATGTGTACGGCAGCGCACCATCTGCACTGACCTCTCAGGCATATGATTCTGTAGGCATGCTGCTGACCGCAATCGAAGCTGCAGGCACTACGGAGTCCGATAAGGTGAAGGATGCGCTTTACAACGTGGATTATCCAGGCGTTACCGGTCAGACTAAGTTTGACGCAACGGGTGATGTAGATAAGGCATTCGTAAAGGTAACCATCGAAGATGGCAAGTTCGTTAAAATGAAATAAGCAAACTTAAAAATTTATGTAAGTACATCTGAGAGAGCCGGAAAGCGTGCTTTCCGGCTCTCACTATATCTTCGAAAGGAGCCTCAATGCTTGTTCAACAGGTTTTTAATGGTTTAGCCCTGGGCATGGGATATGCGTTAATAGCGGTCGGTTATTCGCTGATATTCGGAATCCTTCGACTGGTCAATTTCTCACATGGTTCCATTTACGCGTTTGGCGCGGAAATCGCCATGGTATTCATCGTAAGTATGAAATTCGGCATCGTACCAGGGATTCTCTTAAGTATGTTCGTAACCGGTGCGTTAGGTATCATGATCGATAAGATCGCACTGGAGCCGCTTCGTAAAAAGGGCTCACCGCCAATCGCATCTCTGATTACGACCATCGGTATTTCCAACATCATCACCAACCTCCTGATTGTTTTTCTCGGTTCAGAGAAAAGAAACTTCCCGAACATCTTCGGTTACGGCATGATCAAGATCGGTTCTATTTCCATCACACTGACACAGATCATGATGTGCGTGGTGTCGGTCGTGCTGATGCTGATCCTCGTATTCATCGTATTTAAAACCAAGATCGGTCTTGCGATGAGAGCCAGTCAGCAGAATGCAAAGGCCGCAAAGATGATGGGCATCGATGTAAACTTTGTCATCAGCTTTACATTCTTCCTCGCAGGTGTATCTGCAACACTCGCCGGTGCGCTGGTTGGCGGTTATTACGAAATCGTTTATCCGAACATGGGATTCATGGCCGGCTTAAAGGCCTTTGCAGCGGCCGTTCTCGGCGGTATCGGAAGTCTTCCGGGCGCGATCCTGGGCGGTTTGATTATCGGTGTTTCCGAGTGTATGGCGGTTGCCTTCTTCGGCTCTACCTACCGCGATTCTGTAGCATTTATCATTTTGATCCTGGTGCTGATCATTCGTCCGAACGGTCTGTTTGGTAAGAAGGGCATCACCAAGGTATAAGACACCGTAACGATACTTGGAGGATAAAGATGAAAAAAGATAATAGTACACTGCTTTCTTCGTTCGAACAGTTTACAGCGAAGAACGCAAAGATCCTTTGGGGCGTTCTGGCTGTTCTTCTGATTGCACTGCCGTTCGTGGCAAAGAACCAGTATTTTCTGACGGTCGTTGCAAAAATCGGATGTTACGCGATCCTTGGACTGGGTCTCAATATCCTGACCGGCTATACCGGTCTAGTATCGCTGGGGCATGCAGGCTTCGTCGCCATCGGAGCTTACACAGCATCACTTTTAGCTGTCACCCTGGGATGGTCCTTTTTCCCAGCGATGATCATCGGAATGCTGGTGGCTGCCGTCATCGGCGTGCTGGTAGGACTGCCTACATTACGTGTAACCGGAACGTACCTTTCCATCATCACCCTGGGATTTGGTGAGATCGTCAAGATGGTTCTGATGAACTGGCAGAGTGTAACGAATGGTACACTCGGCGTAAAAAATATCCCGAAGCCACAGATCTTCGGCATGAAGCTGACGGTGGCAAACAATGGTATGTATTTCCTGATTCTGATCATGATCGTGCTGATCGCTCTGTTCTGCAGAGCACTGATCCAGTCGAAGACCGGAAGAGCGCTCAGAGCGATCAAAACCGATGAGATGGCCAGCACCATGATGGGAATCAATATCACAAAATATAAGATCCTGGCATTTGTTATTTCGGCCATGATCTGCGCACTGGGCGGAGCATTGTATTCTTCCCTGATCGGTTATATCGATCCGAATACATTTAACTTTGATGTTTCAACCCTGATTTTAAGTATCGTTATTTTAGGCGGTATGGGAACTCTCAGAGGCATGTTTGTAGGAGCAATCGTTCTGGTTGCTTTCCCGGAGATTTCCAGAAGCCTTATGAAATACCGCTTCGTTCTCTATGGCGTCATCCTGGTTCTGATGATGCGTTTCCGTCCAGAAGGATTACTGGGATGGAAATCGACCTTACCTTATAAATTATCTCAGAAGGTGCAGGCGAAGATGAACGGTGAAGAGGCAAACGTGTAATAGAACGAGTTGGGAACGGATGGAGGCACAATGGCTAGAGAAGATTTGTTATTAGAGGTCAAGGGAATAACGAAACGATTCGGTGGCATTGTTGCGGTGGAAAATGTCAGCTTCAAGGTTCACGAGGGTGAGGTCATCAGTATTATCGGACCGAACGGAGCAGGAAAAACGACCGTATTCAACATGCTGACCGGAGTTTATAAAGTAGATGAGGGTACCATCAAGTTTAAGGGTGAAGAAATCCAGAGCATAAACCCGAGAGATATCGTAAAAAAAGGTATCTCAAGAACATTCCAGAATATCCGCCTTTTCTCGGATATGCGGGTAATCGAAAATGTACTTGTTGGTGCACATATCAAAACAAAATATGACTTTGCTTCTTCTATTTTCAGAACAAAGAAATTCAGAGAAGAGGAAGATGCAATTACCTATGATGCACTGAAGGTTCTGAAGGAAGTAGGCCTTTACGACCGGAAGGATGATTATGCATCGAACCTTCCTTACGGCGATCAGAGAAAGCTGGAGATCGCCCGTGCAATCGCTACCGGTGCAAAGCTGATTCTGCTTGATGAGCCGGCAGCAGGCATGAACCCGCAGGAGTCGCACGAACTGATGGAGTTCATCCGACTTTTAAAGAAGCAGGGTTACACTGTTCTTATGATCGAGCATGATATGAGTGTAGTTATGAATATTTCGGACCGTATTTATGTCATCGACCATGGAAAGCCGATCGCGGAAGGACTTCCGGAAGAGATCGCAAAGAATCAGAAGGTTATCGACGTATATCTGGGAGGTTCGAATAATGCTGCTAAAAATTGATGATCTGCACACCAATTACGGCGCGATCCACGCCTTAAAGGGCATCAGCCTGGAAGTAGATGAGGGCGAGATCGTCTGCCTGATCGGCAGTAACGGCGCCGGAAAAACAACGCTTGTAAATTCGATCGTTGGCATCGTCAAGTCGAGCAGCGGTACGATTACATTTGACGGAAAAGATATCACGCATCTACCTGCACATGCAATGACGAAAGCAGGCATTGGTATTTCGCCGGAGGGACGTGAGGTATTCCCGGAGCTTACCGTAGAGGAAAACCTGCGTATCGGTGCGTTCGTTGTGAAGGACGAGAATAAGATCAAGGAATCCTATGAGAGAGTATATAAATTATTCCCACGTCTGAAGGAGCGTATCACACAGCAGGCAGGTACCCTGTCCGGCGGCGAGCAGCAGATGCTGGCGGTAGGACGGGCACTGATGTCAAACCCGAAGATGATTCTGCTGGACGAGCCGTCCTTAGGACTTGCGCCGAACTTCGTAGAGATGATTTTCGACATGATCAAAAAGATCAACGAGCAGGGCGTTACGGTTCTTCTGATCGAGCAGAATGCGAATATGGCACTTCAGGTTTCTCAGAGAGCGTATGTACTGGAAAACGGTCTCGTAAGTATGTCTGGCAAGGCCAGCGACATTGCAAATGATCCGATGGTAAAGAAAGCTTATCTCGGTATGGCATAAGGCAAAAATCAGGAAAGGATGTATGTTATGAAAAAGATTATTAACAATCCGACAGACGTAGTAAGTGAGGCTCTGATGGGCATGCAGGCAGCGTACCCGGATAAGCTGGTGTACACACCGAAGATGGAAGTCATCAGCAGAAAAGAAAAGAAGACCGACAAGGTTGCGGTGATCTCCGGCGGTGGCGCAGGTCATGAGCCACTGCACGCAGGTTTCGTAGGAAAGGGTATGCTGGATGCGGCCATTTCCGGTAACGTCTTCTCTTCACCAAGTCCAGACCGTATCGGAAGCGCGATCGAGCAGGTTTCCTGTGGTAAGGGTGTACTGATGGTCATCAAGAACTATTCCGGTGATATCATGAACTTCGGTCTTTCCGCAGACCTCGCAGAAATGGATGATATCGAGGTGGCACAGGTCGTTGTAAAGGACGATGTGGCTGTTCCGGACAGAGAAGAGGGAACCGGAAGAAGAGGCATCGCTGGTACTGTATTCGTACATAAGATCGCAGGTGCAAAGGCAGAGCAGGGCGCAAGTCTCGCAGAAGTCAAGGAAGCAGCGGAGAAGGCGGTGCGCAATATCCGTACCATGGGTGTGGCCATGACGCCGTGCACCCTTCCGGCCGTCGGCAAGCCTGGTTTCCAGATTGCAGACGATGAGATCGAGATCGGTATGGGTATCCATGGAGAGCAGGGTGTTGAGACGACCAAGATCAAGACTGCAAAGGAAATCGCAGAGATTCTGGTTGGCCGCATTCTGGCGGATTATGATTACACAGGGAGCGAGGTAGCTGTATTAGTGAACGGCCTCGGTGGAACGCCGCTGATGGAGCTTTACATCCTGAATCTGGAAGTACAGAAGCTTCTGAAGGAAAAGGGCATCAAGGCCTACCGTACCTTCGTAGGAAACTACTGCACCGCCATCGATATGACGGGTGCATCGGTTACCCTGATGAAGCTGGATGATGAACTGAAGGAACTGCTGGATGCTCCGTGTGACACGCCGGCACTTAAGATCTGATGGAGGAAATAAATCATGTTTACGTTAACTGCAAAAGATTATACAGAGTATATTAAGCTGGCCTATGAGCTGATCCATTCAAAGGGTGACTATATTACCGGGCTGGACAGCATTACCGGTGATGGTGATCACTGGACCAACATCAACATGGGCTTTGAGAACCTGGTAAAGAACATCGATCGTCTGGAAGTCATGGAGCTTTCGGATGAGTTCAAGGAGATCGGTAAGATCATGATGTCAGTTATCGGCGGTTCTTCCGGCGTTCTGTACGGCAGTGCTTACATCGCTGCGGCGAAGGCATTAAAGGGTGTGGAGGTTCTTCATGATGCAGAGCTGTGCACCGTATTAAAGGCGATGCTGGATGCCATCGTAGCAAGAGGCCAGGCAAAGGAAGGCTACAAGACCATGATCGACTCCCTGGCACCAGCAGTGAAGACCTACGAGGAGTGCCTCGCAAACGGAACGCCGTCTGCAGAGTTATGTGCACTTGTAAAGAAGGCTGCTGAAGACGGCGCAGAGAATACCAAGAATATGGAAGCTATCCGAGGCCGCGCAAGCTATCAGGCAAACCGCGGACTGGGCAATCTGGATCCGGGCGCAGTTACGATGTCCTACCAGATCGCTACACTGATGGATTACGCAGCTGGAAAAATCACAGAATAAGAAAATAAGGAGTCGCATCTATGAGCGAGAATAAACGGCAGCTTCTGAAAGATGCCATGGACAATAAAGAGACATACCGTATTCCGATGGGATTCTGGCATCACTTTGTACTCGGGAAAGATCAGTTCCAGGGACTGGAGCATCCAGAGATTCTTGAAAAGATCGTAGAAGGCCACAAGCGCTATTTTGAGACGATCGAGCCGGATATGATGAAGCTCATGAACGAGGGCTTCATGGGATATCCGCCAGTGATGAACAACCATCTGGAAACAGCGGAAGATCTTCTGGCCATCAAGAGCATCGGACCGGATCATCCGTGGATTACGGAGCAGGTGAAGCATGTGCGCCGCCTGGTCGACATGTTCGGCGATAAGGTCATGACCTTCTACAACGTGTTCGCTCCGCTTCAGGTCATCCGAATCCGCCTGGACTTTTATGATCTGAAATATGACCGCTTTGTATACCTCGCAGAGCACTTCCCGGAGGAACTTCATCAGGCCGGCATGGAGATTCAGAAAGACCTGGAGATCCTGGTGACGAAGCTTCTGACGGAGACAAAGCTTGACGGAATTTACTACTGCGTACAGAATGTACAGAGCAGTATGTATGACCGTGAGACCTATGACCGTCTGATCCGCCCGACCGAGACCCGTGTGCTGGAGACCGCAAACAAGCTGAGTGATTACAATATCCTCCACATCTGCGGATACGCGCATCACACAAACAACCTGAGCTGGTATCAGGATTATGAGGCTAAGGCATATAACTGGGCGACCTTCACCGAGGGTATCAGCATCGAGGAAGGCCGTAAGCTGTTCCCAGGCAAGTGCGTGCTGGGCGGCTTTGACAACAACCCGGATACCCTGATCGACAGAGGCACCGAGGAAGAGGTCTGCAGATTTGTAAATCAGCTCATCCGGGAAAACGGACATCGTGGCTACATCATGGGTGCGGACTGTTCGATTCCGAATAATATCAATGATGGAAGAATTCACTGGATTTCAAGGCAGGTGAAGGAAAAGGAGAATTGTATGACAGACGATAGAAAAGCGGTTTTTGAGGCATTTTTAAAGAACGAAACGGAAGATCGAGTACCGGCAGCCTTTTGGCATCACTTCGTATCTTTCCATAACCATTACAGCGGTGCGGATCCGGACATCTACAACACCGTCGTAACGGAGCAGAAGAAGTACATCGACGAGGTAAAGCCGGACTTCTTAAAGATCATGTCCGATGGTTTCTTCGGCCATCCATCTGTCTGCCGCAAGACCATCACTTCGGTGGAGGATCTGGATAAGGTGGAGTCTGTGGGAGCAGATCATCCGTGGATCACAAAGCAGGTTGAGTATGTGAAGGAGATCTGCGAGTATGCAGGAGATGATATTTATAAGTATTACAACCTTTTCTCCCCGCTTCAGTACATCCGTCTTCGTTTCGAGGAGTATGACGAGGACTTCAAGAAGTTCGTCAGACTGTTCCACGAGAGCCCGGAGGTGATGGAGAAGGCGGCGAGATGCATCGCAGAGGACACCAAGATCCTCGTGAAGAAGCTGTTCGAGGAGACCTCCATCGACGGTATTTACTACAGTGTACAGTGTGTACAGGATAAGATGCTGACACACGATGGTCATAAGAAGCTGGTAGAGCCACTGGACCTGGATGTATTAAACTACATCAACCAGTTTGCAGATAATACCATCCTTCATATCTGCGGATATGGAAAATATACCAATCACTTAAGCTGGTATAAGGACTATCCGGTTGCTGCGTACAACTGGGCGGTATATTCTGAGGGAATCAGCCTCGGCGAAGGAAAGAAGATCCTCGGTGACAAGCCGGTCATCGGTGGTTTCGACAATGCAGAGGGAAGCATCCTCTATACTGGAACAGAGGAAGAGTTAAGAGCGGAAATCAGGAAGATTCTCGATGAGGCAGGAACAAAGGGCGTTGCCATCGGCGCGGACTGCACCATCGCTTCGGATATTGCGCCAGAGAGATTAGAGCTGATTCGTCAGATTACGGCGGAGTACACAAAATAACAACATGAGATGAGGAAGGTCCGGGAAAGCCACTGAGTGGCTTTCCCGGGCTTACCTGTATTACGGAGAATGAAATGAAGTTTAAGGGTGAGCATAAGACAGAATTTGATGATTTCGCACGGACCATCTCAGATGTGCTGGAAACCGATGTCATCATCACCGACGCAGACATGAATGTCATCGGTAGCGCGTTCCAGTATTTTTCCCTGTATCAGGATATCAAAATCGGTTCGCTGATCGCGGAGGTTTTTTATGATAATAAGGATCTGCTGATCGAACGGAAGAAAGATAAAGAAAGCTGCCGACAGTGTACGGAATATCATAACTGCAAGATGGAATCCTTTGTGGGCGTGCCGATTCGCCTCGATAACCGGACCATCGGTGTCATCGCCCTGATTCTTCCGAAAGACACAGGAAAAGCGCTGTTTAAAAAGATTACATCCACGGTTACCTTCATGCACAGCATGGCCGATCTGATCGCCTCCAAGATTACGGACAGCCAGTACTCCAGGATCATAGAAGAGAAAAATGACGAGTTGAAAAGTATCCTCGATGCCAATGATACGGCGCTGGTGTACACGGATTATTATGGAAATATTCTGTTTGCAAACGAGGCTTTTCGAAAGCAGTTCTGGATCACGGAGCCGCTTCTGGGAAAACGGATCCAGGAGTTGTTTCCGTATGAGTCGATTCAGGAAACGTTCCGGACACCGGAGCGAAAAGGCCAGATGGTGAAAGCGGCCATTCAGCGAAACCATTTCTATGGAATCATCAACGTCAAACCGACGTTTGAGCATAAGCACGGCGCGACCATGCTGTTTACCTTTCGTAAATACAGTGAGATTCAGAAGGAGTCAGTGCAGTTTGCCAATGGAAGCTACATCACCTTCGATTTTCTCGAAAACATCTGCGATGCGGATCTGTTGAAACAGGCTAGGAACTATGCACTGGAAAATCACGACACCATTCTGATCAATACCGATGACATGGAGATCAATGAGCTTCTTGCGAAGGCGATTCACAACGAATCGAGCCGCAAACTGAAGGATATCCTGATCATGCGCAGTTCCAGCATTTACCAGGATTATCTGTCGGATTATCTGTTCGGAGAAGATGGGCTGCTGCAGAATAACAATGAGGGAACGGTCGTCATCCACTATCCAGAGCGAATGCAGCTCTGCTATCAGGAGTATCTCGCGAAACTGATTGCGAATCGGAAAAAGCGGAGGGATCTGGAATCTGTGCGGATCATGTTCTGCACGGATAAAAATCTGGAGGAGCTCTGTCAGACCGGGATGTTCAGCTGGAAACTGTATGAGACCATGAAGGAACATTGCCTGAAGCCGGTACACACGGTTCATACAGACCGTGCGCTGTTTCTGCGCTATGCAAAAAGTATGCTGGATTATTACGGACGTCTCCATGAAAAGGCACGACCTGTGCTGTCGATTGCGCCTGAGGATTATGAACGGCTGATGGGACTGGAGATCAATGAACTGAATACCCAGCTCGAGATGGCTGTTTTGCAGGATGGATTTGTGGCACATTCTGAAGACGAGCGTCCAGACATTTCTTCAAAAGAGTATGAGATGAAAAAGATACGGGAGCTCCTGGAGGCCGGAAAGACGCAGAAAGAAATCTGCAGAAGTCTTTCGATTTCCCGAAGCACCCTGAACCGCCGAATCGCAGAACTGAGGAAATAGCCGGATTTTGATTTTGCAGTGATATCTGTGGTATCATTCTCCTGTCAGTTTATCTTAAGCTGGTTATCCGTAGACTACATGTGACATGACCTCACAAGGAGAAAAGAGATGGCGAAGTATGTAATGGCGCTGGATGCGGGAACGACGAGTAACCGGTGTATCCTGTTCAACGAGAAGGGTGAGATGTGCAGCGTGGCACAGCGTGAGTTCACACAGTACTTCCCGAAGCCGGGCTGGGTAGAGCATGATGCAGAGGAGATCTGGGCGAGCATGCTCGGTGTAGCCGTCGAGGCGATCAATAAGATCGGTGCCACTGCAGAGGATATCGCAGGTATCGGTATCACCAACCAGCGAGAGACCACCATCGTATGGGATAAGGAAACCGGCGAGCCGGTATATCACGCGATCGTATGGCAGTGCCGCAGAACCTCCGAGTACTGTGACAGTCTGAAGGAGAAGGGCCTCACCGATAAGTTCAGAGAGAAGACCGGTCTCGTCATCGATGCGTACTTCTCAGGCACGAAGGTGAAGTGGATTCTCGATCACGTAGAGGGTGTAAGAGAAAGAGCAGAGAAGGGTGAGCTCTTATTCGGTACCGTCGAGACATGGCTGATCTGGAAGCTGACCAAGGGCCACGTTCATGTAACCGATTATTCCAACGCTTCCCGTACGATGCTTTTTAACATTAACACACTGGAGTGGGATGATGAGATCCTCGCAGAGCTCGATATCCCGAAGTGCATGCTGCCGACACCGATGCCGTCCAGCTGCGTATACGGCGAGTCAGATCCTTCGTACCTCGGTGGCGCGATCCCGATCGCAGGTGCAGCCGGTGACCAGCAGGCGGCGCTCTTCGGACAGACCTGCTTCCATCCTGGTGAGGCGAAGAACACCTATGGAACCGGCTGCTTCATGCTGATGAATACCGGTGAGAAGCCGATCTTCTCTAAGAACGGTCTCGTAACCACCATCGCATGGGGACTCGACGGCAAGGTAAATTACGCACTCGAGGGTTCCATCTTCGTCGCAGGTGCAGCGGTTCAGTGGCTGAGAGATGAGCTTCGGATCATCGATTCTTCACCGGACTCCGAGTATATGGCGAAGAAGGTAAAGGATACCAACGGATGCTATGTCGTTCCGGCATTTACCGGCCTCGGCGCGCCGCACTGGGATCAGTACGCAAGAGGAACCATCGTCGGCATCACACGTGGCGTGAATAAATATCACATCATCCGTGCAACGCTGGAGTCCATCGCGTATCAGGTAAATGACGTGCTGAACGCCATGAAGGCAGACGCCGGTATCGAGCTGGCAGCCCTCAAGGTAGACGGTGGCGCAAGTGCCAACGACTTCCTGATGCAGACGCAGTCTGACATCATCGATGCTCCGGTAGAGCGCCCACGGTGCGTAGAGACCACCGCGATGGGCGCAGCCTATCTTGCAGGGCTCGCCGTCGGTTACTGGACCAGCAAGGAAGACGTCATCAAGAACTGGGCGATCGATAAGACCTTCGAGCCGAAGATCTCTGACGAGGACAGAGCGAAGAAGATCAAGGGCTGGAACAAGGCCGTCAAGTATGCTTACGGCTGGGCGAAGGAAGACGGATGCTGAATCTTTTGCTGAATCTTTTTTCTTCCTGGCCTTGCCAACAGGAGGCAGGCGTTCTATAATTTAACAAATGCAAAATTATAAAGAGGGGAGCTGACTGCTGTCGGCTGAGAGGAGATTCAGAAATCTCGACCCGCAACCTGATTTGGATAATGCCAACGTAGGTAAATACTTAGGATGAGACGTCTTCTGTACGTTTATGGATCTGAGAGAACACCTGCGGGTGTTCTCTTTTTATATGTTCAGAAGAAAGGCCATGATGCGAGGCATCCTGAGGATGCGGAAACGCTGTTTTCCAGAGTCATGGTCTGGCGGCTGAACAGATGATGGCTGATCCCGAATCAGAAAAAGGAGAAAAAAAGGAGAAAATATGCAGAATTATACAACACAGATGGATGCGGCGCGGAAGGGTATCGTAACGCCGCAGATGAAGATCGTCGCAGAGAAGGAGCATATGACGGAGGAGAAGCTTCGTCAGCTGGTGGCAGAGGGTAAGGTCGCGATCTGCGCAAACAAGAACCATACCTGCCTGGATCCGGAGGGTGTCGGCTCGATGCTTCGGACGAAGATCAATGTAAACCTCGGTGTGTCGAGAGATATGAAGGATTATGATCTCGAGATGGAGAAGGTGATGAGTGCTGTTCGTATGGGTGCGGAGTCCATCATGGATCTCTCCAGCCATGGAAATACGCAGCCGTTCCGTCAGAAGCTCTGTAAGGAGTGCCCGGCGATGATCGGTACCGTGCCGGTCTACGACAGCGTCATTCATTACCAGCGTGACCTCGATACCCTGACCGCGAAGGATTTCCTCGACGTCATCCGTCTGCATGCACAGGATGGTGTCGACTTCGTAACCCTGCACTGTGGTATCACCCGGAAGACCATCGAGCAGATCCGCAAGCACCAGCGTAAGATGAACATCGTCAGCCGTGGCGGAAGCCTCGTATTCGCATGGATGAGTATGACCGGTCAGGAGAACCCGTTCTACGAGTACTTCGACGAGATCCTCGATATCTGTGAGGAGTATGATGTCACCATTTCCCTCGGCGATGCCTGCCGTCCGGGCTGTCTCGCGGATGCGACCGATGTATGCCAGATCGAGGAGCTCGTACGTCTCGGTGAACTCACGAAGCGTGCATGGGCACATAACGTTCAGGTCATGGTCGAGGGTCCGGGTCATGTGCCACTGAACCAGATCGCTGCAAATATGGAAGTACAGAAGACCCTCTGCATGGGCGCACCGTTCTATGTTCTCGGACCGCTCGTGACGGATATCGCACCGGGATATGATCACATCACGGCAGCCATCGGTGGTGCTGTCGCCGCGATGAACGGCGCATCCTTCCTCTGCTATGTCACACCGGCAGAGCACCTCGCACTTCCGAATCTTGAGGACGTAAAGCAGGGCATTATCGCTTCGAAGATCGCGGCCCACGCAGCGGATATCGCGAAGGGGATCCCGCACGCGCGTGACATCGACGATAAGATGGCCGATGCACGTAAGGCCCTGGACTGGGACGCACAGTTCGAGTGTGCACTCGATCCGGAGACCGCAAAGAAGATCCGTAATGACCGTCTCCCGGAGGACGACCACAGCGATACCTGCAGTATGTGTGGTAAATTCTGTGCTGTCCGCAGCATGAACAAGGCCCTCGCCGGTGAGCACATCGACATTCTGTAATCGCGATGAAATACTGTTTTCAGTATTTTTTACTATTATCCTGAAAAATGAACCTGAAAACCCCGGCGTGCATGGCATGTCGGGGTTTTCAAGTTTTCGGATTCAGTACAGGCTGCGAGTACCAGTGTACTGCAGTTTTTTCAAGAGAGATCCGTGCGCATACACACCGTCGGGGTTTTCACTTCTATTCCGAATGGTGATAGCAGAATCCGGTCGAAAGCATTGACGGCAGCACTTCATGGTGATAAAGTTAAGCAAATTCCAGTAGGGAAGTAGGAATTAGACCTGCCGGAAAAATCTTTCAGGAGGAAACGCACATGACGTTCAGAAGCAACCGTAATATGAATACATGTTGTTGCTGTTGCTGCTGTATGGCTTGCCATAGGGCGTCTTTGATGTGCGTTGAATTTCATCCGGGAAGATAGGATCTATTTAGAAATAGAGGATCTGTTTTGATTGGGACGAAGAGGACTCGCACATCGCGGGTCCTTTTTTCTTTTTTACAGAAGTGGTGAGAAAAGCGACGGTAGCTTTCCTCGACGACCGTAAAAACTGTAAGAAATGGAAAATATTTCTTACGGGCATCCAAGGTTAAGCAGATCTGTGAGAGGAGCAAAAGTTTGGATTTTCAGTTTATTCAGCAGTACATTCCGATGTACGTCGAGGCTGCGCGACTGACGCTTACGATTGGTGCCCTGGGCATCGTGCTCGCGACCGTCGTCGGTATCCTGTGCAGCGCGGTCGAGTACTACCGGATCCCGGTGCTGCGCCACATCGTTTCCGTTTATGTCGAGCTCAGCCGCAACACGCCGCTGCTCGTACAGCTCTTTTTCCTGTATTTCGGTCTTCCGAAGATCGGCATCCGCTGGTCCGCGGAGCTCTGCGGTATCGTCGGACTCGCCTTCCTCGGCGGCTCCTACATGACCGAAGCCTTCCGTTCCGGTCTCGAAACCGTCGAGCCGATCCAGAAGGAATCAGCACTCAGCCTCGGGATGACTCCGGTGCAGACGATGTGGAGTGTCATTCTCCCACAGGCCATGGCCGTTTCGGTGCCGTCTCTCGTGGCGAATGTCATCTTCCTTCTGAAGGAAACCTCCGTGTTCAGCGGCATCGCCCTGGCGGACCTTATGTACGTCGCGAAGGACCTCATCGGTCTCTACTATAAGACCCCGGAAGCCCTCGGCATGCTGGTCATCGCCTACCTCATCATCCTGCTTCCGATTTCCATCCTCGGAACCGTACTTGAAAGGAGGCTGCGCTATGCTGGATTCGGCCATTAATCACGTTGCCAATGCGTTCGGCCTCGAGCTTCTGCACTTCGCGGACAGCTTCCGCGGCCTCGGGATGAAGCTGCTGGCCGCTGCCACACCGGAGGCCATCGCCGCCGCACAGGCGGCCGCAGACCAGAAGAAGGCACCGGCGATCTCGATCCTGTTTAAGGGAAATAATTTCATCCGACTGCTGGGCGGACTGTGGGTGACCATCCGTATCTCCCTCATCGCCGTACTGATTTCCATCCCACTGGGCATCCTCTTCGGTATGCTCATGACGAGGAAGAATCCGGTCACGAAGGCACTGAGCCGCGTGTACCTCGATTTCGTCCGTATCATGCCGCAGCTGGTATTACTTTTCATCGTGTACTTCGGCACGACCCGGGCCTTCGGAATCAATCTCTCCGGTGAGCTCAGTGCCGTCATTGTCTTCGTCCTCTGGGGCACCGCAGAGATGGGAGACCTCGTACGAGGCGCCCTCATCAGTATCCCGAAGCACCAGTACGAGAGTGCAGCGGCGCTTGGGATGACCCCGCTGCAGACCAGCCTCTACGTCATCATCCCGCAGACGCTGCGCCGCCTGATCCCGCTGGCGATCAACCTCATCACCCGTATGATCAAGACCACCTCCCTGATCGTCCTGATCGGCGTCGTGGAGGTCCTGAAGACCGGACAGCAGATCATCGACGCGAACCGCTTCGCCTACCCGACCGCGGCGCTCCCGATCTACGGCGTCGTCTTCTTCCTCTACTTCTTCTCCTGCTGGCCGATCTCAATGCTGGCCCGCTATCTCGAGAAGCGCTGGAAAAATTAAGGTTTTCGTAAGGGGGTCTGACCCCATAAATTCCGGTTTAGATTCTGTTTAGAAAAATTTAATGGGGTCAGACCCCATAAACTCACGTAAACTGACCCCATAAACTCCCGTAGAAAGGAAACAGGTGATATGGCTGACATACAGCTTTCAATTAAAGATCTGCATAAATCGTTCGGCGAGCTCGAGATACTCCGGGGGATCGATCTCGACGTAAGGAAGGGCGAGGTCGTCGTCCTGCTCGGACCATCCGGCTGCGGAAAGTCGACACTGCTCCGCTGCATCAATGGTCTCGAGACGATCCATCATGGAAGTATCGCCCTCGACGGAGAGGAAATCTCGGGAAAGAGCAGTGCGGAGATGTCGAAGTACCGGCAGAAGATCGGCATGGTGTTCCAGAGCTATGATCTTTTCCCACATAAAACGATCCTCGATAACATCACGATGGCACCGCAGAAGGTGCAGAAGCGTTCGAAGGCGGATGCGGAGAAGGAGGCCAGAGAGCTTCTTCGGCGCGTCGGACTCGCCGATAAGGAAAACGCCTATCCGCGTATGCTGTCCGGTGGACAGAAGCAGCGTGTCGCGATCGTGCGGGCCCTCGAGATGCATCCGGAGATGATGCTGTTTGATGAGGTCACCGCGGCGCTGGACCCGGAGATGGTTCGTGAGGTACTCGACGTTATGCTCGAGCTCGCGGAGCAGGGTCTGACAATGCTGATCGTCACTCATGAGATGGCCTTCGCGAGAGCCATCGCCGACCGGATCATCTTCCTGGATGACGGTCATATCGTCGAGGAGGCGACGCCAGAAGATTTCTTCACCCGTCCGAAGAGCGAACGTGCGAAGGAGTTCCTCGAGAACTTCGAGTTCGTCGCGAAGAAGCGAAAGAACGATGTGGAGTGAGGTGGTTTATCCTGCGGCAGCTGTCCGGAAAGCGAACGCAGATGAACATATATACATTTACATAACATTCTAATCAGCCGTTCAGCGCATGACCGATCAGAGAAGGATGGTCGACGCTCAGGAGAAGCCCCTGTTACAGGACGCCTGGCGTAGCGAATCTGACAGATCGACATGAAGATGCTGAACAATATCAAAAAAGGAGAAAAATTATGAAAAAGTCAGTATTTGCAGCATTTACCGCCATCGTAGCAGCAGCGAGTCTGGCTGCATGCGGCGCTTCCTCTACACCGGACGCAACCACTGCCGCGGCGAAGGCTGCCACAGAGGCTGCGACAGACACAACTACCCCTGCCGCAACAGAAGCGGCGGCTGAGACCAGCGCAGCTGCAAGCGGTAATTTCCGTACACTTGACGAGATCAAGCAGTCCGGAACCGTAAAGATCGGCGTTTTCTCAGATAAGGCACCATTCGGCTATGTCGATGATAAGGGTGAGTACCAGGGCTATGATGTGTACTATGCACACAGAATCGCAGATGACCTCGGCGTAAACGTAGAGTTCACCTCCCTCGACCCTGCGTCTCGCGTAGAGTACGTGGCGACCGGTAAGGTAGACATTGTCCTCGCAAACTTCACCGTGACACCGGAAAGAAAGGAGCAGGTCGACTTCGCACTTCCGTACATGAAGGTCGCACTCGGCGTCGTTTCACCGGACAGCGCGGTCATCAG
The DNA here is from genome assembly GCF_046365365.1 of Oribacterium sp. P9. NCBI lineage: Bacteria > Bacillati > Bacillota > Clostridia > Lachnospirales > Lachnospiraceae > Oribacterium > Oribacterium sp. P9. Next base: position 75,886 of record NZ_JBKEIS010000001.1, read on the forward strand.
CTCCATCGATGAGCTGAAGGATAAGACCCTCATCGTCGCAAAGGGAACCACGGCAGAGACCTATTTCGAGAAGAACTACCCGGAGGTGAAGCTCCAGAAGTATGATGCGTATGCCGATGCGTACAACGCGCTCCTCGATGGCAGAGGCGATGCATTCTCCACCGATAACACAGAGGTCATCGCATGGGCGAAGGCAAATCCTGGCTTCACAGTGGGTATCGAGACCCTCGGCGATTATGACACCATCGCAGCCGCAGTCGCAAAGGGCAACAGCACCGTGCTCGATTTCCTGAACGATGAGATCAAGACACTCGGTGAGGAAAACTTCTTCCACAAGGATTATGATGAGACCTTGAAGGCCGTATTCGGTGAGGATACCAACCCGGATTCCATGGTCGTTGAGGGTGGTGTCGTAGACTGAACAAAAGGAGTCGCAGATTGCGGCTCCTTTTTTGCTATCAGATTGTCAGCCAGATTCAGTTCAAGTCGTGCATGGATGGACAGGGGTCAGACCCCTTTCTGCCAGGTGCCAGGGGATGAAAAAATCTCAGCGGGGATCTGACCCCGTGGCTGCCCGGAAATGAGCGGGCAGATATTTAATTTGTCTTCTTCGACGCTTCGATCTGCTGGATGAGCGTCTGGATCGTCGCCTGGTAGACCATCGATATCTTATAGATGATCTCCTCCTGCGAGTCCTTCATGCCCTCCTGCAGCCAGCGGAGGATACTGCCGACCATCGAACAGCTGTAGAAGCGGGTGATGAAGTGAATATCGTCCTCACTTAAGTGGTGCCCACGGACCTCGTTCCGTACGTACTTCTCGACAAAATCATCCGTGATGTCATAGAGATAACGGAGGATCATGTCTCGGTTTTTCGAGTTGTATAGATGATAGACTGCGTTCTTATACTCCAGCACGAGATGATACTTCTGAAGATACGCATCATACAGACTGTCGAACTCCTGCTGCTCGGAAAGCGACTTATCCGTCTCGAATTTCAGAAGCTCCTCCACCACCTCATAGATATCACTGAAATAGTAGTAAAACGTATTTCGTGTAAGCTCGCACTGATCACAGATGTCACGCACCGTGATCTTATCGATCGGTTTTACCTGCAAGAGCTTCAGCGTGCTGTACATGATCGCCTGCCTGGTGAATTTCGCCATTCTGTCACTCCTTTACCTCGCCGGATACTGCATATTCCATGCGGAAAAGCGGCATTTATATCCCTTTTATAATACAATAGTTTGCGTTTTAAAGGAATGAGAAAAATAGAATGAAGTTGGATCTTCTCCTTACAGTGGCGCAACTTTCTTCCGATATACTTTTCGGAAGAAGAAGGTGGACAGGACCATAGCTACGCCTTCAGCGATGAGGAAGCACCACCAGACGTTGTTGACGTTGCCGCTGAGGGAGAGAAGCCAGGCAACCGGGATGAGTACAACGAGCTGGCGTCCGAGGGAAACGATCAGGGAGTAGAAGCTCTGACTGAAGGCCTGGAAGATCGAGCCCATGACGATGCCACAGGCGGCCAGCGGAAAATGAAACGCGATGATGCGAAGTGCCGGGGTTCCGATCGCAAGCATATCGTCGGAAGCATTGAACAAACGAAGAAGTACTTCCGGCACCAGCTCGAAGGCGAGTGTGCCGCAGAGCATGATGCAGATCGCGAGTGTGATGGCAAACTTCAGTGCTTCGTTGATGCGCTGCTTCTTCCGAGCACCGAGGTTGTAGGCGAGAATCGGGATGAGTCCGTTGTTGAGGCCGAAGACCGGCATGAAGAAAAAGCTTTGCAGCTTGAAGTACACACCGAATACAGCGGCTGCCGTCGTGGAGAAAGCGGCGAGGATCAGGTTCATGCAGTAGGTCATGATGGAACCGATCGCCATCATCAGAATCGATGGAACACCGACATAGTAGATCTGACCGATGATTTCCTTCTTCGGATGAAGAATCCGGGACAGCGAAATGTGCAGCTCCTTGTTCATATGTAGGTTCAGGAAAAGTCCGAGGACTGCGGCGATGCACTGACCGAATACAGTCGCATAGGCGGCACCGGCTACGCCGAGGCATGGAAAGCCGAAGAGACCGAAAATCATAATCGGGTCGAAGATGATATTCAGGATAGCACCGGTGAGCTGAGAGCACATGGAAAGCACGGACTGACCAGTCGACTGCAGCTGGCGCTCGAAGGTCAGCTGGAAGAAAAGTCCGACCGAGAACATGCAGACGATGCTGAGGTAGGTGTCACCCGCCTGGATGATTTCCGGAACGCTCGTCTGACTCTGGATAAACGGTTTCGTCACAAAGATGCCGACGAGCAGGAAGATGATAAAGTTTACGATGCTCAGAAAGAGTCCGTTATTTGCGGCATCATCTGCACACTCAAAATTTTCCTCGCCGAGCGAACGTGACAGGAGCGCGTTCATGCCGACGCCGGTGCCACATCCTGCCGCGATCATCAGATTCTGCAGCGGGAAGGCAAAGGTAACAGCCGCGAGTGCATTCTCGCTGATTTGTGCGACGAAAATCGAATCAACGATGTTATAGAGCGCCTGTACCAGCATGGAAATCATCATCGGTACAGACATATTTATGATCAGCTTCTTTACAGGCATCACGCCCATTTTATTTTCCTTCATGGTTTCGGTAGTCGTCATTTCTACATCCTTTATTCCTTATATATGCTGGTTTAACTTTATTACTATAACATGATGCTATATATAGCACAATTCCCAGTATGTTCTATACGCTGTGCATGGTCATACACAAGTCCATTCAGACGTGGCCCGGTGGGCAGCGTCTGAATAGAGATATGTAGGATCAGAAATCCATGCAAAAGAACTTCTAAAATCGAAAAGAATTCGTCTGTTTATCCGTCTATCTTTTGCGCTACACTATAGAATCAGAGAAATAACAATGAAGAAACAGAGGACTCTTATGAAGAAAATGATCGATTAATGGACGGACGGTGCGGCGCATACCTCGTTCGACCCTGCGCTGTTGTGGTCGCCGCTTCCGGATATTCTCTCAAAAGCGGATACCGAAGCGACGGTGCGCAGCTGGGCGGTGGCGGACGCGGATGCTACGTTCGAAATCCTTTATTATGGAAAGCGCAGCTTCCGGACGGACGAAGGCCTTCGTTTCATCGAGGGGGATGCCGATGGAGACGGCGTTCCGGGTACCGCCGATGCCATCTACATGGTAAATGCCGGTGGTGAGGTGAGCGGCTACGAGATGTCGCTCTACATGCCGGATCATCCGGAAATCACACCGGAGCGTTATATCATGGAGCCGGAGTACATCCCGCAGAGCATGCTGGACGCGCAGCACGAGGATCAGATCGTCGAGACGGCGCAGCAGGAGAGCGGATGGACCGTGGATCAGGCCGACGGTTCCGTCTATACCTTCGCACAGTCCGACGCCAATGCAGGCTACCGGCTGGTGGTGACGGATGCCGCACTGGGGTCTCGCTTTTACGGTCTCGAAAAGTCGACCGATGCCGGAAAGCAGTGGACCAGTATCAATGAAGATCCATTTGACGGCAGTGCCGGCGTCGCGGAGGGCATCGAATTCTTCGATGAAAGCTTCGGCTTCATCGGACTGCAGAGCGCATCCGGCGACGGATCCAGCATCTTCATGACCGAGGATGGCGGCATCAGCTTCACGGAAATACAGCTTCCGATGGACCAGATCACAGAGGTCCCGGAACCTAGAAAATCCTATGGACTGACGCTTGACGACTACCATTATCTCACGATGCCGACTTATGACGGCGCCACCCTCCGTATGACCGTCACCTCCGGCTCCGCAGAGAGTGACGGCATCACATTCTGTTCGAAAGATCACGGAAAGACGTGGACGGCGGAAGCGTGATCTGCACGCCGATGACGATCCCATACGTTGGTGGGAACTTTGCCGGATGGCGTATATAACCATTGGGAATGAGAAACGCACTTCACTATTGTTTGACTTCATCAAGTTAGTGTGGGATAATTTAAACGGCTGATTTTTTATACGGCACATAGGGAGATCGACTATATGAATGGACTTAGTCTTGGAAAAAAGATACAGGAAATCCGCTCGGCGAAGGGCTTTTCCGTGCGTAAAACGGCAAATCTCGCAGAGATTACACCGTCGATGCTGAGCCAGATCGAGAACGACCTGGTTAATCCATCGATTAATACACTTCGCTGCATCGCCACTGCGCTGGACACACCGATCTACATGTTTTTCCGCGAAGAAGACCATGAATCTCCGGTCGTTCACCCGGAGGACCGCCTTTCCCTCGGCTTCAAAAGCGCTCCGGATGTGCGCTATGAACTGCTGACACCGGACACGAAGGGCAGCATCGAGTTCTGCATGATGATCATCCCGGCCGGCATGAGCTCCTACCGCGACGCTCGCAGCCATGAAGGTGAGGAAGTCGCTTATCTGATTTCCGGCGACAGCGTCGTCCTGGAGATGAACAGTGCCGAGTTCCCGCTCACCGCAGACGACAGCGTGCGCATCCCGCCGTATGCCGCCCACGTATGGCATAACCGCGGCACCACCGAAGCCCGCGTCATCTTTGCCATCACCCCGCCATCCTTCTGATCGAAACGCGAAGGTGGAGTCCTTGGCACGGAGGCCCATCAGCTAAACGGCGACATCGGAAACAACATATAAAAATATACGTACAGAGTCATGTCCCGGCATGGCTCTTTTTGTATACACGAGATGTGCAAAAATATGTCCCCGAGTCTGGTATAATCAGCATCACAGTGAAGATCAGGCCAATGCTGACATCAGGGTGCTATACTGGAGTTTATCGAGAATAAAAAAGGCGTACGGATCCGTTTATCTATTCTTCGGCTGAATAATTAAATCCAGAAATCGATCCGCCGAGGGCGATGAACTATCCTATTTTTATTTTGGGCCCGCCCTATGCAAGCAAACTGAAATATCAACGTTTTCCTTCGCTTCGATTCTGTGAGAAACATGAGTATTCCTGGCAATTCTGAAATGACATGTGAATTAGAACAAAAAATATGTTCTAATTCACGTGACTTTGCTATAATAAGGATAGACCGTAGCAAAGGAAGGTGTCTTTTATGAAACTGTTAAGGGTACGTGCATCAAACTATAAAAACTGCGTGGATGATTTTACAATCGATCTCGTCGCAAAGTCTAAAAAAACAAGTGAAGATAAAGAGTATGAGCTGCAGGAAATCGCGGACGAGCTGTATGTTTTCAATACGGTAGCATTCGTCGGTAAAAACGCGTCCGGAAAAACATCGGCGATTGAATTGATGGAATGCGCTTATTCGATTCTCAGTGAATTTCGCTTGGAAGACAAACACTATAATTATGATAATGTGAAACTGGAAATCATTTTCTTCCATGAGGATTCGATCTATAAGTACAACACCGTTTTAAAAGAGGATCCGAATCTAGGCAGCATAGCTGATTTTACAGAGCAGCATATCTATCGAAAAAAATACTACAAATCCAAGGTGAAAGACATTTACTCAGAAGACGGGTTTGAAGAGATTGAGGATTTGGGCGAGCTTCCGGAAGATACCTCCATCGTATTCTTCGTCCTGAAGAAAAAAGCGACTCGTGGCGTTTACTTTAACTGTGACGGAGAAGGCGCGGATACGTATCGTCTGATGTTCAGAGCGATGAAGACATATAATATTTCCAGAGAAGTTCTGACGAAAGTGATGAAGATTTTTGATGATAAGATTGAGAGCCTGGAAATGATGGACGAAAAGCATTATAAGCTCACTTACCAGAATCATGTCAGAGAGCTTTCAGATTCTGAACTGGTGTATATGCTTTCCAGCGGTACGACCAAAGGCGTACTGCTCTATATTTTCGTTGTGGCAGCACTGGAAAATGGATTCGATTTACTGATCGATGAAGTGGAAAATCATTTCCATAAAACGCTGGTGGAGAACATGATCAGCCTGTTCAAGGATAAGACCGTGAATAAAAAATCTGCGACACTTATGTTTACGACGCACTACTGTGAAGTCCTGGATCTGTTTAACCGGCAGGATAACATCTGGGTCGCAAAATCTGAAAGTAAGATCCGACTGAATAATATGTATGAAACTTACAATATCCGACCAGAGCTTTTAAAGAGCCGTCAGTTCTATAATAACGCTTTTGATACTTCCGTGAACTACGACGATCTCATGGCACTGAAGAAGGAGTTGATGAGATGAAGTATCTGATTATGTGTGAGGGCCCTAATGAACTTGAGATTATCAGGATACTGCTGGAGTACGATAAGCTGATTTTTACAGAGGATGATCTGCTGAACTTGGTGCCTTACCATGCAAGGCAGATCGCCAGCAATCCTACGGTAAAGGCGGCACTGAATCTCTATCATGGCGATGTTCATGTTTTGAGAATCGGTGACAAGTTAAACGAAGAGCTGAAGATACCGAAAGAGTATAAAGAAAAAATAAAGTGCATCGAAAAGTACTGTACGAAACCGGAATTAGAAATGCTGCTGATTATTTCTGAAAAACTGCAGGCAGATTTTGAAAAGGAAAAATCAAGGAAAAGTCCGAAATCATTCGCTAAAGAAAAAGTGAGTTTCAATGGAAAACGATATGATAACAGTACTGCTTTTTATCGTGATTATTACGGTGGGCAAATTGATCTACTGGTGAATACAATTAAACGATATAAGCAGCTAAAAGGAAAGCACCAGAAGGATGAACTCTATCTAGCGGATTTGCTGAAATGAAGAAGGCGTGACAGACTATTTGGTGGCGAATACATGGAGATGCATTAAATGAAGATAGTAAGAGTAGTGGCGGCGGTGATCCGCGATGGCGATCGGATCTTCGCGACGGCGCGCGGCTATGGTGAATACAAGGGCTGGTGGGAGTTCCCTGGTGGAAAGATCGAAGCCGGGGAAACACCCGAGGAGGCGCTGGTGCGGGAAATTCATGAGGAGCTGGATACGGAGATCCGGGTCGGTGAGCTGATCGATACAATCGAGTACGATTACCCGACGTTCCACCTCAGCATGGACTGTTTCTGGGCGGAGGTCGTCGCCGGTCGGCTGGTGCTGAAGGAAGCAGAGGATGCCAGGTGGCTGACGAAGGAAATGCTGGAGAGTGTGCAGTGGCTGCCGGCGGATCGGACGATCATCGATGCATTGAAGAAAAATCTTATTAAAGATTGTTAACTTCCGATAAAAATGTGTGAGGGAAGAATATGAGACCCGGTCTATATGAGCAGATTATCAATAAGCAGATGAACGAGGAGCTGGCGTCGGTGCCGGAGGAGTGCCGCTATCAGGAGAAGGTGGATTCCGCGGAAGCATCACGGGTGCTTGCGACCTACGCGGCAGAGCTCATGAAACGGAAGATGGATGCGATGTATGAAGCCTCGGGCGATCAGGCGCTGAGTGATCAGATCGCCTATATCAATAAGGTCATCGGCTCGATGGATGTGGAGACGGATGGGGCGCTACAGATCGAGCATCCGGGAGAGCAGCTTCTGAGTGTTCTCAGTGAGAAGGATGAGCAGCGCCTGCTCGGGCGGAAGGCAAAGGACGCACTGCGTCCAGAAACCTCGATGGCGTACAGCAGTCTGTTCACGGGTGCCTCCCGCGAGCCGCAGATGCTGACGGAGCTGAAGAAGGAGATCGTCTCTGCAGATCGGATCGATATGCTCGTGTCCTTCATCAAGTGGAGCGGACTCCGCGAGCTTCTGGAGGAGCTTCGATCCTTCACTGCGCATGGTGGCCGGTTGCGTGTCATCTGCACCAGCTACATGGGCGCGACGGATGTGAAGGCGGTCGAGGAGCTCGACAAGCTGCCGAACACCGAGATTAAAATATCCTACGACACGAAGCGGACGCGCCTGCATGCGAAGTCGTATATCTTCTACCGCGATACCGGCTTCACGACGGCCTATATCGGCTCCTCCAACATGTCGAACGCAGCCCTTACGAGTGGTCTCGAGTGGAATGTGAAGGCGGCCGAAAAGGACATGGCGGATACGATCGAGAAGGTCCGGGCTACCTTTGCAAGCTACTGGAACGACAGTGAATTCGTACTGTATGACGCTTCCCAGCGGGATCGTCTGATCCAGGCGCTTCGAAATGAAAAGTATGTCGGCGAGGGCACGGATCGAAAGTTTGTCTTCGATATCCGTCCATATGCCTATCAGCAGGAAATCCTCGATAAGCTCGAGGTCGAGCGGCAGGTTTTCGGTCACACCCGGAATCTGGTCGTTGCCGCGACCGGCTGTGGAAAAACAGTGATCTCCGCCTTCGATTATGCACGCTTCTGCAAGGCGCATCCGGGCGAACAGAACCGCCTCCTCTTCGTGGCGCATCGGGAGGAGATCCTTGAGCAGAGCATTGAAACCTTCCGCGGTGTGCTCCACGATCTCAATTTCGGAGACCTGTGGGTCGGCAGCCATAAGCCGGAAGCGCTCGACCATCTCTTCGTATCGATTCAGACCCTGAATTCGACGAAGTTTTATCAGAATCTGCTGAAGGATTACTATGACTTCATCGTCGTGGATGAGTTCCATCACGCGGCCGCCGCCATCTATCAGGAGCCACTGCACACATTTGATCCGAAAATCCTGCTCGGCCTCACCGCGACGCCGGAACGTATGGATGGCGAGGATATCCTCCAGTACTTCGGCGGCCGCATCGCGGCGGAAATCCGTCTTCCGGAGGCCATTGACCGGAAGCTCCTCTGTCCGTTCCAGTACTTCGGCGTGTCCGACACTGTGGATCTGAAGGACGTGCGCTGGGTGCGCGGCGGCTATGACCGGCATGCGCTGAGTGACATTTATTCGCTGAGCGGTGCAGTCGCTGAAAAGCGTGCACAGCATGTGATCGCCAATGTTGAAAAGTACACCACGTCGGTGGCGGATATGAAGGCTCTCGGCTTCTGTGTGTCGAAGGAGCACGCGAAGTTCATGGCAGACTTCTTCAATCGTCATGCGATCCCGGCACTCGAGCTGGATTCCGATTCCAGTAGGGAAGACCGAGCGACCGCGAAGAAGCGCCTCGAAAGCGGTGAGCTTAAGGTGATCTTCGTGGTGGATCTTTACAACGAGGGTGTGGATATCACCGCCGTCAACACCGTGCTGTTCCTGCGACCGACGGAATCCCTGACGATTTTCCTGCAGCAGCTCGGTCGAGGACTGCGACTGGATGAGAGCAAGGACTGCCTGACGGTTCTGGATTTCATCGGACAGGCGAATAAAAAGTACAACTATGAGGAGAAATTTGCGGCGCTTCTTTCGAATACGAAGCACAGTGTGGAGTATGAACTGAAGAAGGGCTTCGTTTCGGTACCGAAGGGCTGTTACATCTACCTCGAGAAGAAGGCCAGTGAATACGTGCTTCAGAATATCCGGAGCTCCATCGAGACCCGCAACGGTATCGTGGCGAAGATCGCGTCCTATGAAGAGGACACGGGAAAAGCATTGACCCTCGGAAACTTCCTCGACAGCTACCGTATGGATCCGCGCGCGATCTATAAGAAGGATAATTTCGCACGGCTCTGCGTCTATGCCGGCGTGAAGGAGGACTTCGAAGAGCCGGAGGAAAAGGAAATTACGAAGGCGCTGGCACGACTGGCATCGATCGATTCACGACGTCTGCTGCAGTTTATCATCCGCCTTCTGCCGATGCTGGACCGTCTCGATTTCGAGGTACTCGACATGCTGGAGAAGCGTATGCTGCAGATGTTCTATGTGACGGTGTGGATGGACGTGATCGATTTCGCACATCCGGAGGCGGCGTACCGGCATCTGCACACACTGGCATCGAGTCCGGTGATTTGCGACGAGATGCGCGCGCTCATGCAGTATCGTTATGCGCATATCGATATACTCGATCAGCCGCTCGACTTCGACTTCACGTGTCCGATCGACCTGCACTGCACCTACTCGCGTGACCAGCTGCTCGTGGCACTGGATTTCATGAAGCCGTCGACCGTCCGTGAGGGCGTGAAGTGGCTTCCGGAGAAGAAGCTGGATGTGCTTTTCGTGACGCTCAACAAGTCGGATAAGGACTACTCGCCGACCACGATGTATCAGGATTACTCCATCAATAAAACGCTGTTCCACTGGCAGAGCCAGAGCACGACCAGTGACCGCTCGAAGACCGGACAGCGCTACATCCATCACCGCGCACAGGGCAGCCGTATCCTCCTCTGTGTCCGCGATGCAAAAAAGGACGCCTGGGGCGGCACCGCATCCTACAGCGTGCTTGGCTTCGTCGACTACGTACAGCATACCGGCAGCAACCCGATGAACATCACATGGCGGCTCGCGGCGGAGATCCCGGCGAAGTATATCCGACAGACGAATAAGCTGATCGTAAGCTGAGCACAGACTGGACGAAGGCTTTGGAGACGAATGATGAAATGACAGATTTGTCATCACAAAGTCACCGTATATTCATCTATGTTATCTAATATTTTTTTAGATAAACTCCTATAAAATAACAAACGCGAAAGGGCGAAATCAGCGCGACAGTGTTGATTTCGCTCTTTTGTGCTAAAATGAAGAAAGGCAGGTCAGTCCGTGATGACAGGAGATGAATATATGAACAGAGTGTTACTGGTGGACGATGAGCAGGCGATCCGGCTTGCGGTCCGCATGGCGCTTCGGCGCGAGGGCATGGATGTGACGGAGGCGTCGGATGGACTCGAGGCCCTCGCACTTCTGAAAAAAGAGAAATATCAGCTGGTGATCCTCGATGTGATGATGGAGCGGGTCGGTGGCTACGAGGTGCTGCAGAAGATGCGTGCAGCCGGAGACCACACGCCGGTCATGATGCTGTCCGGAAAGTCGGATGAGATGGATCAGGTGCTCGGCCTAGGCTTCGGCGCCGACAGCTACCTTACGAAACCGTTTCATACGGCGGTGCTGATTCAGACCGCGAAGGCGCTGATACGGCGGAGTCAGGTCTACAGCCAGGAGGTGTCCGATGTCGGCATTCGCCGCGGTCCGTTTGCGGTCGATATGCTGAAGATGGAGTGCCTGAAAGATGAGAAGCCGCTGAACTTCACGGCGCGTGAGCAGGCGCTGTTCCGCTTCCTGCTGGAGCATCCGGGACAGGTGTTCACGAAGGAGCAGCTGTATGCGCAGGTGTGGAACGAATCGGTCGTCGACGACAACACGATCACGGTCTATGTGAAGCGTATCCGCAGCAAGATCGAGGAGGACCCGAAGTCGCCGAAGTACCTGAAGACTGTGCGCGGCATCGGCTACATGCTGACCGTGGAGGAGTGACCCGATATCGCCCGGCCCGGTGGCGAGTGAGTTCATCGTACTGAGAGGAGGACGAACGCACGGCGGGTGCAGGATGAAAGCAGAAGGAAGAAAGGGCAGAGTGAGATGAAACGTATCCGGAACGGGCTTACGAATAAACAGACAGAGCTGAGAGCGGTGGTCGTCTTTCTGCTGCTCTCGATGATCGCGGCGCTGTCCGGCTTTCGCTACTACCAGAACTATCGGCGGCAGGCGATCTCCATGGAGGGGAGTCAGCTGCTGACGATCGCCGGTATCGTGGGTGATAACCTCGATTCCTATCTCGAGCAGAAGATCCATCAGATCGACCTCATCTATCGGAATGCGGGCATGCCAGAGGACTGGATCCGAAATAATGGAATGCGTGAACGAACGGACTTCTTTCTGCAGGAAAACGGCGCGCTGTATAACTGGGTGACGGTGACGGCACCCGACGGGACGGTGACGCGCTATGCGCCGGGGCAGTCGACCATGGTGACGAAGATCGGAAGCGGGAAGACGGAACGTTCTCTGGACGACGCGGAGGCGAGCTCCTCGGATGCAGCGACAGCGACCGCGGGCGGCCATCGGATGAGCGGCGGAAGCATGCGCACAGGAAGCGGGGCTACGGATCGCGGGGCGATTTCGGAGGCCAATGCCGGCACCGAGCATGCGGCGTGGATCACGGGGAAAAAAATCTCATCGGTTACAGGCTGGTATGAGCTGTATATCCAGAAGGAAATCGATACGAAGGAGGGCACCTATCAGCTGTGCTTCGCGATGAATATGGAGGCACTGTACGAGAACAGCGTGGCAAAGGTCAAAATCGGAAAAAACGGTTATTCGGTGGTGAAGGATCAGGACCTGTACATCATCATGCATCATGCGAAATCGCAGATCGGCCTCGATGCGCTCTATGGACGTGAGCGTCTGTATCCGGAGCTCAATTACAGCAGCATGCATGCGTGGCTGGAGAAGCAGGAGACCGAGGATTCCGGAACCGGTGTGATCGATACCTATGACTGGTCGGATGAGACGCATCCGAGGATACAGCGTGTGGTGGCCTTTCAGGCGATCTATATCCAGGGAGAGCGCTGGATCGTGAACTCGACGCTGCCGGTGACGGAGCTTTCGGCGCCGCTCGACGATATGATGATGACGATGATCGGCATCGTGTTCGTCTATATCATGCTGCTCGGGATCATCGTGGTGTTCGTGCTGCAGAGCCATTTTCAGGCAGTAGCCCAGGAAAAGGAGATCACGTACCTGAAGGAAATCAACCGGGGCATGGAGACGGTGGCCCGAAAGAACGAGGAGATCCGGCACTATCAGCGTATCCAGTCGCTCGGCATGATGTCGAGCCACATCGCGCATGAGTTCAATAACTATCTGACGCCCGTCATGATCTACGCGGAGCTGCTCGAGAACGATGCGAATATCTCGACGGAGAATAAGGAGATGATCCATGAGATGCTGGTATCGGTCGATCGGGCCTCGGACCTCTCGAAGCAGCTGCTGGCCTTCGCACGGCAGGATACCGGCGTACGTCTGGAGCAGCTGAACTTTACGGAGGAGGTCCGGCATGCAGTCGGTATCGTCGAGCAGCTAGCACCGGCGGTGATCACCGTGCATACAGACATCACAGAGGAGCCGCTCTATATCCTCGGACGAAAGGGCATGGCGGAGCATATCCTCATGAACCTCTGCAAGAATGCCTTTCAGGCAATGGAAAAGACGGAGCGGAAGGAGCTCGGGATCGAGCTGATGGGCGGGCATGGACATCTGATTCTCCGCGTCCGTGACACCGGCTGTGGCATCAGTGAGGATGTACAGCAAAAGATCTTCGAGCCGTTCTATACGACGAAGGGCTCCCGTCATGGTACCGGCCTCGGCTTGTCCGTCGTCCGGAACATCCTCGGCTCGATCGGCGGTACGATCCACGTCGAGAGCACGCTCGGTGAAGGGACCTGCTTTACCATGGAGATACCGCTCTGTGAGGATGAAGAGAATGACGAGGATGCACGCACTGCATCTGACCGTGGTACAGCCGAAGGGCAGAGAAAGGATGCAGCGGATCGCCGGGGCCCGGACGGGAATACGGGCGTTACGGTCGGAAAAACGTCTGCCACTGGAAGCGTGTACGACCAGAAACATCCGAAAGCGATCGCGAAGATCGCTTTTGTCGTCCGGGAAGAGCGACAGAAGACGTGGAAATCGCTCGTCCGCGCATCCGAAAAGGCCATCGATTTTTACGGTCATCCGGCGGCACTGATCGATCGCATCCAGAAGGCGCCAGACGCCTACGATATGGTCATCACGGCGTACAGGCTTCCGACCATGAACGGCATCGAGCTCTGCGAAATCATCCGACGCCTGAACCCCGGCATCCGGCTCGTCCTGATGGCGAAGCAGGGCGGCGCAGACTACGAGTGGTATCTCAACAACGGCATGATCGACCGCTTCATCCTGAGCTCTGAGTTCGAAAAGGAATTTCCGACGCTGTAAGCGCTAAGCCAGGGGCCCCTGGCTTACGCCTGTCGTCAGTGTTCTGTGCGAACGAATGCGCCGCTGGCCTTGCCGGCTTCCTCGCCGACGAGGTTGTAGCCCTCCTGCAGGTAGTGGAATTCGTCCTTCATGAGGCCCTTTGCGGCGAAGGAAGCGAGACACTGGCTCACGAGGACGATGTTCGGTACATCCGCGGCGAGCTTCTCCTGCATCTTCTGAATCGGTACATAGAGCGCCGGATCGTCCCGGTGATTTCCGATGCGGATCAGGAAGCAGTACGCGAGGTCACAGTCCCGCATGAAGGAGGTCAGCACCAGCTTCGTGCGCTCATAGTAGAGCTGCGGATCGGTATGCAGATCACCATCCGTGCAGCCCTGACACCAGACCATATTCCGATGCGCTATGTTTACACCGCGTGCAGAAAGCCAGAGCTCACAGCGCTGTACACGCTCGACCGCATCCCGGTAGTACGTGCCCTCCGGCAGCCACTCCGCGATGGCAGAGCCACCCTTCGCTGCCGATACACCGACGACCGGGGTACTTGTCTTCGCGTAGTAAGCATTGACGAACGAAGACACCATGGAGCCGGACTTCATGCCCGGCTCGTAGATGCCATCTGGTTTATCCTCATACTGGCCGAACGGCTCCACGAGCGGTGAGAGACGATCCGGTGCCGTGATGGCACGGAACTCATAACCGTGACCCTCCGGGACGGCTGGCGCCTGTGCCGCGACACCACGGCCCGCCATGTTGCTCTGACCCATAAATGCAAGTAAATCCACGCTGGATGGTAACATAAGAATACCCCCATTTATTTTTGATAAATCATTCACGTTTTACATCCGTAATTATCGTCATTTCATATCCGGTGTCAATGCAGGAAAATGGAAGATCGCGATGAAGTCGATTTTGGGCCCTTGATGCAGACCGCAGCCCCTTTTGTATTGCGAAACACGGGTCGAACAGGTTAAAATAATAGTATCTATGATGGTTCGGAATACTCGCATCCTTTGATGCGTTTTGAGAAGGAGGTGCACCATGCCACATTCAGGAGGGGGCGGCAGTCATTCAGGTGGAAGCAGTTATTCAGGAGGCTCCAGTGGCGGATCCGGTGGCAGTGCGAAGAGCTACCGACATTCCAGTACGCCGTTCACCGGCGGTCGGGCGTTCGTCATCTATAATCGGATGAATGAGCCGAAGGTCGTCTATACCGATGAGCCGAATTATCACGAGGAGACGACAAAGGGGCAGTATATCCGTTCGGTCGTATTTGCAATCATCGCGGGTATCCCGGGGATTGCGATCATGCTGCTCGGTCTCGTCACGATGTTTTCCGCGTTCTCCATCGGGTATAAGAAAACCGTTGTGCCGGGGTACGTGGATCAGTCGATCTTCATCCAGGACGACTACGGGCATCTGACGGATGCAGAGCTGGACCGGCTCGATCAGAGTCTCAGCGCGTTCCGGGATCACACCGGTATCATCCCGGCCGTTGAGTTTACGAACGATGCCGCCTGGGAGCTGGACTACGATGATATGGAGAGCTTCGCGTACAACGAGTACATCTACAACTTCGATGATGAGTACCACGTGCTGATCACCTACGGCTACGGTGCGGAGAATCCGGAGACCGGCTTCAACGAGTTCCACTACCATACGATGTGGGGTGATGATCTCGGAAAGACGGCGAAGAAGAAGGATGAGGATCAGCTCATCGATCTGCTTCAGAAGAACCTCGCCCGTGCGAACGGGGATAATGTCGGCGACGCGATGGCGACGACCTTCGATGATTATCTCGCGTATTACGAGGCGAAGGGTTTCACGGTCGATATGGAGAACCTGGGCGGCGGCTTCGCTGAGTTCTTCTTCGGTCTGATCCTCGTGGGTGCCTTCGTCGGTACGGCCATCGCGGTCCGTGCGAACTATCTGGATGGTCAGAAGAAGGGCATCCGGACCTATAAGATCGATGGTAAGCCGAAGATGCTGAAGTGTGACTACTGTGGCTGTACCTACTACGCCGGTACGATCGGCACCTGCCCGCACTGCGGCGCACCGTTGAAGATGGAAGCGGATGGATAAATCTGCTGATGGGGGTCAGACTCCCTTATGAATAGCGTAAGGAGATTGATGACGCCACGCGGGGGTCTGACCCCGTACGGCTTCGCAGAAGACAGAAAAAGCTTTCCGGGCAACCGGAAAGCTTTTTTTACTCGACCTTCAGCATGCGGTAGCCGATGCCGATGTGCGTCTGAATGTACGGCTGGGCGTTTTCGCCGCGCTCGAGCTTCTTGCGAAGGGTCGCCATGAAGACGCGGAGGGAGGCGACGTCGTTATCCCAGCTGCTTCCCCAGATCTGCTTGGTGATGTAGGTGTGGGTGAGGACCTTCCCGACGTTCCGGGAGAGGAGACAGAGGAGCTTGAACTCGATCGGGGTGAGGTGCAGCTCCTCGCCCTGCATATAGGCGCAGCCGGCGGCGTAGTCGATCTTCAGCTCGCCGTTTGTGAAGATCGGAGATTCCTGTCCGGATTCGGACTTCATCAAGCCGAGGCGGCGCTGCGTCGCACGGAGGCGTGCCAGGAGCTCCTCGACGGAGAAGGGCTTCGTCAGGTAGTCGTCGGCACCGGCGTCGAGAGCCTCGATCTTATCGCTGTCCTCGGTGCGTGCGCTGATGACGATGATCGGCATGTTCGACCAGGTGCGGATCTTCCGGATGACCTCTACGCCGTCGATGTCCGGCAGCCCGAGATCGAGCAGCACGATGTCCGGATTATGAGACGACGCCTCGAGGATGGCGCTCGTGCCATCCGGTGCGGAAAGATATTTATAATCATGGGTTTTCAGCGTGGTGGTGATGAGATTCCGGACCGGCGTATCGTCCTCCACCACGAGGATCAGTGCTTTATTCATTCTATTCACCTCATATCATTCGGGTTTCTATATACACGAGTGAGGCCAATGCCTAGGGATGTACATCATCGTCAGGCCTGCGAGTGGTCGCCTCTTCACTGGCTTGTTCATGTTTACATATTGAGATTAATCTCACTGAGCGGCAATGTAAAGGAAAAGACGCAGCCGTGTGGCTGATGATCGCGGAGCGAGAGCTCGCCGTCGTGTGCATGCACGATGGAGCGGCAGAGGGAGAGCCCGAGGCCGAGGCTTCGGCGGCTGTCTGCCACGCGCTTGCTCCCGGTATAGAACATCTCGAAGACCTGCGCCTTCTGCGCATCCGGGATACCCGGGCCGTCGTCGGAGACCTCGATCACCGCATGCTCCGCTTCACGGAAGGCGTGGATCTCGATATGTGATCCTGCCGGGGTGTATTTGATCGCGTTGTTCACGAGGTTGATGAGAAGCTGCATGATGAGGCGCGCATCTGCCCGTACGAGGAGCGGCAGCTCACCGCAGTCGCTCGTGATGTGGTGTTCCGTCGCGTGGCGGTCGATGTGCCGGAGTGCCTCCGCCACGATGTCATCCACGACCTGGTCGGAGAGCTGCAGCTTCACGCTGCCATCCGAGATCTTCGTGACCGCCAGGAGATTCTCCACGAGCTCCGTCAGCCACTGCGCATCATCGTAGATATCCGTGATCATCTGTGTCCGGCTGTCGTCGTCGAGCGCCTGGTAGCTGTGGAGCAGGGCGTCTGCATTGCCCGAAATCGAAGTGAGCGGCGTTCGAAGATCGTGCGAGATGGAGCGAAGCAGGTTCGCCCGCAGCTGCTCGTTCTTCGCGAGTACGGCGGCCTTCTCGCGCTCCTCAGCGTTGTGAAGGCTCTCAAGCGCGAGGGCACACTCACCGAGGATGGAGAGGAGGATGCTGGAAGTGAAGGCGTCGAGAGGAGCCTTCGCTGAGCAGGGCACGCCGACCACGCCGTAGACCTGCTGGCCGGTGCGGATCGAAAGGTAGAGGCAGTGTGCGTTCTGAAACTTCTCGGTGCTCGCACCCGCACGCTTCCGATGCTGAAAGACCCAGTCGACGACCTCTGGCTCACAGGCATTCTCCGGGATACTGCGTGGCGCACCGCCATTCGCAGGGAAGAGGTAGCCATCCCAGAAACGGGACGAGGCGACACCACCAGATGGGCTGGTGCCTGTGATCGAAGCAGCAGATGCCGGAGCATACGGTGATGGCGTGGCGGCATCCGCTGCTTGCATAGCAGTCGCTGTACCGGTGGTCTGTCCGTATGGGACATCCAGCTGCATCGCAGGATAGACCAGGATATCGCGCTGCACGAGACGCTGAATCTGCGTCGCGGTCGTGCGGTAGATGTCGGTCGGCGTTTCGGCCTTCTGCAGCTGCTGGTTCGCGTCGAAGAGGGTTTTCGTACGATAGGCATCCCGCGCGGACAGCTCGGCATGGGCCTTCAGCTTCGCGGCGAGGGTGCCGGCGAGGATGGATGCGCCGAGCATGACGGCGAAGGTCACCGGGTAGTCCTTCCCGTAGGCGACGAGCGTGAGCCGCGGCTCGGTCAGGAAATAGTTGAAGAGAAAGACACTGAGGACCGACGCCAGCAGTCCGCAGGTGTAGCCGTTTGTGCTGACGGAGGTCAGCAGTACGCCGAGGAGATAGATCGTGATGATGTTCGCGTCTGTGTAGTGCAGGCGGAAGAAGAGGAAGCCAATGATGGTGGCCGCTGCCTGAATGACGAGCGTGAGAACGAGATCCCGCAGGGTGGGTATCGACGGTGCGATCGCCAGCATTGGCCGCTGTGTATGGCGGACGACTTCTGCATCCGGGATGATGTGGATCTCGACGGTGGGCGCGAGCTCGGTGAGGCGTTCGGTCAGGGACGGCTGGCTCCAGAAGTGCCGGCGTTCCGCGCCGCTGCGGCCGAGGACGATCTTCGTGATGCCGGAGACGCGCGCGTACTCGGCGATCTGTGTCGGGACGTCGTCGCCGTGGGTGGTGACGATTTCCGCGCCGAGCTCCGTCGCGAGGCGGACGTGCGTCTGGAGACGCGCCTCATCCTCGCTGCTCAGCGCCTGGTTCCCCGGCGTTTGTACGTAAAGTGCGGTCAGTGTGCCCCCGAAGGCCTGCGCCATCTGTCCTGCCATGCGGACGATGCGCTCGTTCGACGGCGAGGGGGAGAGGCAGACGAGGATATGTTCATTTGATGGGTTACTGGATTTTGTTTCTGCTTTTGCCATACGATGATCTTTTACGTTTGTTCTCTATGGGCTGTTCCCAGATTTTCATGCTGCGAATAGCATCTCGGAAAGAAGCTATCCTATATGTTTCAAAAGCCATTATAACATAAAGAAGCCGGACCTGAGGTTCGACTTCCCATGTTGCCCTGATCGGACTTGTGATGCCTGGTTAGTGTTCAGACGTGACTCGGCTGCTGCCCACCAAGATACGTCTGAACAGAAGCGATGCCTTAAAGGCACAGATATTATGGCTTACGGCCATGCTTTCGGAGGTAGCGTACCACGCGGTCCTCCTCGGCTACGAGGTAGATCCCGAAGCGGAAGAAGAGAAGCAGGGCGATGATCAGAAGGATCCCATCGACATCCATGGCGCACCTCCTAGAGCTGGAAGCACTTCTGCAGTGCCTTGTACTCGCCGATGACGAGAATCGTAACGTCGTCCGTGAGGATGATATCCGGGGTGACCGTGACATTCGTTTCACCGTGCGATTTCACGCCGAGGATGTTGATGCCGTAGAGCTTTCGGATATTGAGCTCACCGATACTTTTTCCGAGCCAGTTCTTCGGGATCGGGACTTCGAAGATGACATGCTGCTTATCGATTTCGATGTAATCGAAGATGTGGTCAGCAGTATAACGGATGGCGGCCCACTGTGCGAGCTGCTTCTCCGGATAGACGACCTGATCAGCACCGTTACGAAGCAGGAACTTCGCCTGAACGTCACGCTCTGCACGGGAGACCACGCACTTCGCGCCGAGCTCCTTCAGAAGCGAGGTGGTTTCCAGCGAGTTCTGGAAGCTGCCGCTGATGGTGACGAAGCAGACATCGTAGTTACCGATGCCGAGGGAGCGGAGGAAATCCGCGTTCGTGCTGTCACCGATCTGCGCAGTGGTGACATACGGAAGCACTGAGTTGATGCGCTCCTCCGAGATGTCCACGGCCATGATCTGATGACCGAGCTGCATCATCTGTATCGCGAGATGACGACCGAAACGCCCTGCACCAATTAATAAAATATTCTTCATAGTAGTTTACTCCTTTATTTTTGAGTTCATATCCGGGTCCCCGGCTCAGGTTTCCCCGGTCTCGTATTACGTTGCCTCCGGTGCCGTCTCTCCGGGTGCCCTTAGCTGAACGCTTGGATTTTTTATCCGACGGTGATCTGCTCCTGTGGCAGTCTGGCGACGATGGTCTTTCGGCTCGAAACGGTCGCGTAGATGAGGGTGAGGCCTCCGACACGGCCCATGTACATGAGCACGATGAGGATCAGCTGCGACAGAATGTGTAAATGTGGTGTGAGGCCGAGGGTCAGTCCGACGGTTGCGACGGCGGAAGCGGTCTCGAAGAGGCAGCTGGAAAAAGGCAGCCCCTCATAGATGCTGATGACGAGGGCGCCTCCGAAGAAGAGCGTGAGGTACATCATCATGATCGTTGCGGCGGTTCGCACGGTACAGCAGTCGACGCGTCGTCCGTAAAGCTGCACGCTCTCACGTTGACGGAAGGTCGCGATGGCGTTCGCCATCATCACCGTGAAGGTGGTGGTCTTCATACCACCGGCCGTGGATCCTGGTGAACCACCGATCAGCATGAGAAGAATCATGACACCACGGGAAGCGCCCGAGAGCTTCGTGAGATCGGTGGTATTGAAGCCGGCGGTACGGGGCGTCACCGACTGGAACGTGGCGGCGAGCAGACGCTCACCGAGCGGAAGACCGCTGTAGTCATTGGCGAAAAACAGCGCTGCCGGAAGCACGATCAGCGCGAGGGTGGTCACAAGGATCACCTTACTCTGCATACGGTAGCGTCGGAAGCAGAGCCGGTTCGTGCAGATATCCTCCCAGGTCAGGAAGCCGATGCCGCCGATCACGATGAGGAGCATGATGGTGATGTTAACGACGGGATCCGCGGTGTAGGCGGTCAGCGACGGATAGAGATTTCCGGGACGGCCGAGCAGGTCGAAGCCGGCGTTGCAGAAGGCCGAGATCGAGTGGAAGACGGCGTACCAGATACCGAGGAGTCCGTAGTCGCGGCAGAAGGCCGGGAGCAGGGCAAGTGCGCCGAGGAGCTCGATGAGGAAGGTGCCGCACAGGATGAAGCGCGTGAGCCGGACGATGCCGCCGACCTTCGGAGCCGAGATGGCGTCCTGCATGGTGCTGCGCTGCATGAGCGAGATTTTATGACCGGACAGAAGAGCGAAGGCGGCGGCGACCGTGATGATGCCGAGTCCGCCGATCTGGATCAGCATGAGGATGATCGCCTGGCCGAAGCTCGACCAGTAGGTGCCGGTGTCCTGCACGACGAGGCCGGTTACGCACACCGCCGAGGTCGCCGTGAACAGCGTCTCGTGGAACGGCGTCCAGAGGCCGCCCGCCGACGAAATCGGCAGCATCAGGAGCAGCGCACCCACGAGGATGACGCAGGCGAAGCCCCCGGTGATAATCTGAAACGACGAAAGACGATGCATCCGCCGAAGCTGTTCTTCAGTCATAGAAATTCTCCCTTTCTCAGAATTGCACCTATGATAACAGGCAGGAGTTAAAGGAGGGATAAGGGAATAAAGGATGGTATTAAGATGGTGTAAAGATGAAAGGGCCCCGGTCTGAACGGTTACCCGCTGGTGATTCGAAATCACCCGGACGCCGGAATCGCCGTTGCCTCGCAGCCTTCCGGGGATTATAATGAACAGAGATTTAAGTATATAAGTGAGGGAAATACATGGAATATCGTATCGAACATGACACTATGGGTGAGGTCTGTGTGCCGGCAGAGCATTTCTGGGGTGCGCAGACCGAGCGTTCGCTGGAGAATTTCCGCATCGGCACGGAGACGATCCCACGCGAGGTGATTCACGCCTTCGCGGTGCTGAAGTCCGCCGCGGCGACCGCGAACCACGCCCTCGGCAAGCTTCCAGAGGCAGAGGCGCAGGCCATCACGGATGCCTGCCGCGATATCTGTGACGGCAAGTACCCGAAGGAGTTTCCGCTGAAGGTATGGCAGACCGGTTCCGGCACGCAGTCGAACATGAATATGAACGAGGTCATCGCACATATCGCGATGCATGATCATCCGGAGCTGAAGATCCATCCGAACGATCATGTCAATATGTCCCAGTCCTCGAACGACACCTTCCCGACAGCGATGAACATGGCCGCGGTGCTTGCGATTCACGCGCAGCTCATCCCGGCGATCGACACGCTGATCGCGACGATGAAGCGTCTCGAGGAGGAGAATCATGATGTGCTGAAGATTGGCCGCACGCATCTGCAGGATGCCGTTCCGATCCGTTTCAGTCAGGAAATCTCCGGCTGGCGCGGCATGCTCGAGGAGTCGAGAGCACAGATCCTCGAGGCCTCCGATCATCTTCGGAAGCTCGCCATCGGTGGTACCGCGGTCGGCACCGGTCTTAACTGCCCGGCGGGCTTCGACACGGCCTGCTGTGAAGAAATCTCGCGCCTCAGCGGACAGACCTTCACGCCGAGCAGCAACAAGTACCACGCGCTCACCTCGAAGGACGGCTACGTCTTCACGAGCGGCGCACTGAAGGGCCTCGCTGCAAACCTCATGAAGATCGCGAACGACATCCGCTGGCTCGCGAACGGCCCGCGCTGCGGTCTCGGCGAAATCTCCATCCCGGAAAACGAGCCGGGCAGCTCCATCATGCCGGGTAAGGTCAACCCGACCCAGTGCGAGGCGATCACGATGATCGCGATCCAGGTGATGGGCAACGACAGCACGATCGGTATCGGCGCATCCCAGGGTAACTTCGAGCTCAATGTCTTCATGCCGGTGCTCGCCTACAATATGATGCAGTCCATCCGCCTCCTAAGCGACGGCATGGTCTCCTTCGAGCTCCACTGCGTCCGCGGCATCAAGGCGAAGAAGGAAAAAATGAATGAAAATCTCCGCAACTCCCTCATGCTCGTGACCTGTCTGAGCCCGGTCATCGGCTACGAGAACGCGGCTGCCTGCGCGCACAAGGCTTTCGAGGAAAACACGACCCTGAAGGAAGCGGTGCTCGCCCTTGGCTTCCTGTCGGAGAGCGAGTATGACGAGGCGGTACGGCCGGAGAAGATGGTCTAACATCAGCATCTATGCTGTACGGTGTCAATGCCGTCAGGCTGAAAATCATCGCTCCGCCGAAGACATTGACCACAGAAGTATCCGGTGCCAATGCTGACCGGCTGGAGATAGCTGCTCCGTCGGAAGCATTGGCCGAATATAAAATAAAAAATAGTAGAATTTTTCTCTCTGCCGCAAGATGATTTTAGGTCGGTTGAGGGATTAGAAAACGCCGGAAACCCGCATAAACTCTATGTTTTTGCGCGTTCTCGGCGTTTCTTTTATCGCCTGTGTTAGTGGTGCTTTTTCGGTAAATGGTGCCCAAATGGTGCCCAAATCCCACGCGGGGCTATAAAACGGTATAAGAAGCGGTAAAGAGATACAGCGGTTAAAGCTCTAAATCGCTGCTCTTTTTCTTTGCCGCGCTCTTTGCTTTCTTCGGCTCGGCTTTCTCTGCCTTTGCCGGGTCTGCCTGTTTGACCGCCCCATGATAAGCGTCTAAGACTTCTTTTTTGCGTTCAAGCCGCACGTCCACATAACGGGCGGTAACAGCTTCAAAGTTCATAGACAGCCCAAGCGATACGCCGATACCCGCAAGTGTATGTCCTAACACTTCGCCTACGGTGTAGAAGTCGCCTGTCAGTTGGTGCATATTTGTAGCTGCTGTATGGCGCAAATCGTGAAAGCGGATATGCGGCATATCCAAATCTTCAAGCAGCTTTCCAAACTGGGAAGATACCCACGACGCGGAGATAGGGGAACCGTCCGGCTTCGCTACAACAAGGTCATTGTCATAGTAAGGCTTTCCGTCCTTTTCTGCCTGTTCGCGCTGCGCTTCCTGCATAGCAAACTGTTTGAGAAAGAACGGGCGGGCAAGCTCTGTGATAGGCAGCTTTCGCCCGTTGGATTTCGGCGGTGCCATTTCCTCAATGACTTTTGTTTTTGGCGGTACCTTAAAGGGTAGCTGCTCGGAAACGTCAAAGGTGTTGTTTTCCAAATCCACATTGCGCCAACGCAAGCCCAGGATTTCAGAACGGCGCATACCGTAAAGCCCGCCTAAGATAACGGGCATTTCCCAAACGCCGAATGAAAGCGAAACTTTTTTGAAAAAACCTCCCGAAAATGCAAAATGCGCCTGTCTGCAAGATGCAGACAAGCGCAAAGGAATTGTAAGCGGTATTTAGATGATTTGACAGTTCATATATGAGGGTAGAAGTGTTCCCGGCGGCGGTCGGGCTTTTTTTGATAAGCTAAAAGATATGGCGATATAGAAAAAGGACATGGCGATACCTCCTTGATACCGCCGTATCCTCAAAAAAGGGCGACTTTAATACACCCCCCGTTATCTTATTTTTCAAAAAGAAAACGGCGGTTTTGAGTAAATATTTCAAAACCGCCGTTTTATCTGCCTACATTCGGCAGTTTTGTTGTTTTACATAGCATTAAATCGCTATTTGAATTATTGATAATAAGGCGTAAATTTGATATTAAATTTATTTTTCGGAAACGATTTTTTGTAACAGTTTTTGCACGTTTTCTGTTTTCAGCACTTTCCCCGTAGATACTACTTTGTTGTTGACAACAAGAGCAGGTACACTCATAACGCCATATTCCATAACCTTTTTCAAGTCCGTAATATATTCTACTTCTACGGAAATCCCCATTGCTTTAACGGCGGATTGTGTGTTCTCATAAAGAGCATGACAACACCCTGAACCTAATACCTTGATACAGCAAATTCTGCCTTGTATGTCTTGACAACAGTTATTCAAATTTTCCGGTTCAACTGTTTCAGACACGGAACAGTTACCATTGCAAGTACAAACAGGAGCGTTTATTTCTTTTTCTTTCTTCTTTCCAAAACCAAATAATGTCATAATAATTACCTCCAAAAAATTTTATATTCGCTTATATTAACAAGTAAGAAATTGCATTGAAAAAATAGCCTATAAGAATAATTCCTATGGTACAAATTGCAATGAAGATACCGAGCAACTTCGGCTTAACTGCCTTTCGCAACATGATTACGGACGGGAGCGAAAGCGTGGTAACGCCCATCATAAAGGACAGGACAACGCCAAGCTGTGCGCCCTTTGCAAGTAGGGCTTCTGCAATCGGAATTGTGCCGAAAATATCCGCATACATGGGAACGCCCGCAATCGTCGCAAGGATTACGCCAAAGGGATTACCCGTACCAAGCACTTTGACAATAAAATCTTCGGGTATCCAATCATGGATAAATGCACCGATACCTACGCCAATCAGTACATAGGGGGCAACCTTTTTTGCTGTTGCTAAAACCTGCTCCCATGCGTATTTGATACGGTCTTTGAAGTGTAGTTCTTCCTGCGGAACATCAAGACTGTTTCCACCCCTTATAAAATCCTCAACGTAGCTTTCAAGATGTAGTTTTTCAATCAATGTACCACCTGCAACGGCTATCACAAGCCCAAGCACGACATAAGCAACGGCTATCTTCCACCCAAATATACTCATTAGCAGAACAAGCGAACCGAGGTCAACCATTGGAGAAGAAATCAGGAAAGAAAAAGTAACTCCAAGCGGCAGACCTGCACTTGTAAAACCGATAAACAGAGGAATGGAAGAACAAGAACAAAAAGGCGTTACCGTACCAAGGAGCGCAGAAATTATATTTGCGCCGATACCATGAAACCTTCCAAGAATTTTCTTTGTCCGTTCCGGCGGGAAATAGCTTTGAATATATGAAATAATTAAAATCAGAACCCCTAACAACACCATGATTTTGATTGTGTCGTAAACAAAAAATTGAATACTACCACCGATTTTGCTCGTTGCGTCTAATCCGCAAGCGTTAATTAAATTACCTATTAGACGATTAAGCCATGCCATACCTAAAACTTCATTTTGAAAGAAGTTCCAACCTGTTTTTAGCATATCCATAAATAGCCTCCTTGAAATAGAAATATTGAAATTTGTCTATATGTTGATGTTTTGATAAGTCGTGCGGAAAAGTAAGTAAACTTACCTATCACAACACGACTTATTTTCAAATGCTGCACTTGTAATCATAAGCGCTTGTAGACAATCTATTGCATACTGCACGCCATTCTCTGAAATAGAGTAGTGCATCCATTTCCCCTCTTTGCGTCCTATCACTATACCAGAATCACAAAGTATTTTCATGTGGTGGGAAAGCGTTGGTTGCGTAATGTGCATATCATCTAATAGTACACAAGCACACTTCTCTCCTGTAAGCAATAGTTTCAAAATTTTAACACGGTTTTCATCACAAAATGCTTTGAAAATCGTTGGTATTTTTTTTTCATCAAGTTCCATAATCTCACCTCCTGTTGACGTGCTTCTATAAACTATTATATACACAAATTGAAATTTGTCAATATGTTTTTATCCGGCAATAATATGAATTATTTTGGCTAATAGTAGGTACTGTGTAAGCATATCCAAGCAAAGAAAGGAACAGTAAAATGTAGTTGGGTGAATTATTATGGCAAAAAGACCAGTACCTTTGTATGACTTTGCAGCTTTCGGGCAAGCCATAAAAGCAGCGCGGACAGGCAGAAATGAAAGCCGCAAGAAAGTAAGCGACGAAATGAACATTTCCCCTCGCTACCTTGCGAATATTGAAAACAAAGGGCAACAGCCAAGCCTGCAAATCTTTTATGAGCTTGTAACCCGTTATGACATATCCGTAGACCAATTCTTTTTCCCGGATAAGACAGCGGAAAAATCGACGCAAAGGCGGCAGCTCGACACGCTGCTTGACAGCATGAGCGATAAGGGCATACGGATTGTTACCGCAACAGCGAAAGAAATTGCAGAAGTCGAAAACGAAAACTGAATAGGCTTAGGAAGCGTTGTAATCTTTTTGAGATTGCAGCGTTTTTCTTTTGCGTAAGTTTGGCAAAACGGGGCTTTCCGTTGTAGTAGGGAATAAGGAAAAACTTTCATAGCAAGCATAGGAAGCGGGTACCCACTTCCGTATTTTCGCCCTCCTGCGCTGCGGCGCGTCGGTTGAAAATTGCTTGTTGGGAAGTGTCCCAAACCCTCGGAACGGAAAGGAGCGAAAGCATGGACGGGCGCAAAAGGACGGTACAAATCAAATTCAGAGTAACGGAAGCAGAACGGGATTTAATTCTTGAAAAAATGAAGCTCATACCCACCCGGAACATGGCGGCATATCTTAGGAAGATTGCCATTGACGGGTACATCATTCAAGTAGACCATAGCGACATTAAGGCAATGACAGCGGAAATACAGAAAATCGGTGTCAACGTCAATCAGATTGCAAAGCGTGTCAACGCGACGGGCAGCGTCTACCAAGAGGACATAGAGGAAATAAAGGGGGTGCTTGCGGAGATATGGCGGTTACAAAGATTAAGCCTGTTAAAAGCACGTTGAGCAAAGCCCTTGACTATATCCAAAATCCAGATAAGACGGACGGGAAAATGCTTGTGTCCTCTTTCGGCTGCGCCTATGAAACGGCAGACATTGAGTTTGAATATACCCTGTCGCAAGCTCTCCAAAAGGGCAACAATTTAGCCTTTCATTTGATACAGTCCTTTGAGCCGGGGGAAGTGGATTATGAAACCGCCCACAAAATCGGGCGGCAGCTTGCCGACGCAGTAACCAAAGGGCAGCATGAATATGTCTTGACGACGCACATTGACAAAGGACACGTTCATAACCACATTATTTTCTGCGCGGTCAATTTCGTAGACCACCACAAATACAATTCCAATAAGCGCAGCTATTACGGCATACGGAACATGAGCGACAAGCTGTGCCGGGAAAATGGATTGTCTGTTGTCGTTCCCGGCAAAGGGAGTAAGGGAAAGAGCTATGCAGAGTATCAGGCAGAGAAAACGGGAACCAGTTGGAAAGGCAAGCTGAAAATCGCCGTTGACGCACTCATTCCCCAAGTATCAAGTTTTGAGGAACTACTACAACGGCTGCAAGCAGCGGGCTATGAGATAAAACCGGGGAAATATGTATCGTGCCGCGCTCCGGGGCAGGAACGGTTTACCCGCCTTAAAACCCTCGGCGCAGATTATACAGAGGAAGCCATAAGGGAACGGATAAGCGGCAAACGCGCCCGCGCCGGGAAAGCTCCACGCGCAGATCGGGGCGGCGTCAGTCTGCTTATTGATATTGAGAACAGTATCAAAGCAGCGCAGAGCAAAGGTTATGAACAATGGGCGAAAATCCATAATCTGAAACAGGCAGCTAAGACCATGAATTTCTTGACGGAACATAAGATTGAACAGTATGCGGATTTAACGGCAAGGATAGCGGAAATCCAGACAGAGAGCGAACAGGCCGCAGACGCATTGAAGAACGTCGAAAAGCGTCTTACGGATATGGCGGTCTTTATCAAGAATATTTCCACCTACCAAAAGACAAAACCTGTTTATGACGCATACCGTAAGGCAAAGAATAAAGAGAAATACCGCGCCGCACATGAGCGCGATATTATCCTCCATGAAGCCGCTGCAAGGGCTATGAAAGCGGCGGGCGTTACCAAGTTCCCCAACCTCGCTGCGCTGCAATCAGAGTATGAAGCCCTCCAAGCGCAGAAAGAAGCCCTTTACGCCGACTATGGCAAGCTCAAAAAGCAAGTCCGGGAATACGACGTTATCAAGCAGAACATTGACAGTATTTTAAGACAGGACAGAGAGCCGGAACGGGGCAAGGAAACAGAGCGCGGATAAATTATGTTTTGCACAATCATAAGATATTTCTGATATTGATTTATTAGTTCATATAGTGTATACTGTGAGTACATACAAATAAGATTTAGAAAACGAATTGAGAGAGGTGGTAAACGATGATTAAAGTATTATATCCGTCATGTGATTTTATGCGCAAATCGAGTTGCCGCCACTTTCAGTTTTAGAGGCAAAGAATTAAAACCGTAAGTATAGCGCATAATCCAGAGAAATTATTATTGGATTATGCGCTTTATTTTTTTGGGAACAAATTTATGGACAGTTAAAGAAAGGACGTATTACTATGAAAAAAATTATAAGTATTCTTTTGGCACTCTCTATGCTTTTCTCGTTAAATACAGTAGCTTTTGCAGCAGAAAGCGGTACAACAGATGAACTGCAAATTGTTGAAGAAAATGGAACAAGAACAGTTTCTCTTAATGATGGTGAATTGACATATATTGTTACATATGATACAGTAAACAATTCAATTTGTGTTGCTCAAAAAGATAATAATACTGGTCTTGTTGAGTATGGCACTGTAGAATCTACGGAGATAACTGAAAATTCACTCGTAAGTGCTCGTTCAAAAATTCATCAAGATACTTTTTGTAATTACGAGTATGATATTTATACTGGAAGTCCAAATGAATGGAATTTAGAACGCCCTAAAGAAACTGGCTCTGGACAAAATTATTTTATGGTGTACGAAAATTCCTCGAATAGCAGTCAGTTAGATAGCTGGTTTAATGCTGTCAACTCATTAAATGACAAGGAATGGCAAGCAGTTTCAAGCTACGGTGTCGCTTTAGTCACAAGTGCCGCAGCAGGCTTTATTTCTGGTATGGCAGTTGCAAGTGGTGGAATTTTAACACCGGGA
Organism: Oribacterium sp. P9; assembly: GCF_046365365.1. NCBI lineage: Bacteria > Bacillati > Bacillota > Clostridia > Lachnospirales > Lachnospiraceae > Oribacterium > Oribacterium sp. P9. The sequence goes on from NZ_JBKEIS010000001.1 coordinate 105,452, forward strand.
GCGATTACAGCAATCGTAGCAGCGACAGGCGCTACAGGTACAGCGGCAGTATTGCTTACCCAAGTTGGTACACAATGTAATGTTTGTTTAAGAGCATATTGGAATGTGTATAATGCTACAGATAATATGCATTTCTAAATACAGGAGGGAAATAATGAAGTACATGGTAAAAGGAATTGTTTGGATAGTACTTATTACCATTGGTTTGCTTTTGGGTCCACCATTGCTTATAGGATTTGTTTGGTGGAAAGTCCTTATTTTTGGTATTGCTTGTTATCTAATTGGACATGGCGCATATAAACTGTTTAGAGTGATTGACAAACACTATAATACTTAACTCCTATAACAACAAAAAGCCGGGACGCAGACAGTCGGTAAAGACTATCTGCGCCCCGGTTTTCTTATGGGTGCTGTTTTGAAATGTTACGCAATAGAACGCCATTTTAAGGGGAAAAGGTATCAAGTATCGCCTAAGTGGTTTTCACGCTCGGAAAACCATATAAATCCAGGCTGTTTTTGCCCTTACTGCGTAACAAGAGTACGCTTTTTTCTCATGCGCTCGGCTGCCTGTCTACGGGTAATGCGTTTCCGGCAGTCCGGGCAGTATTTGACGCTGTTCGACTTTGAAGCAAAGAACGCGCCGCACTCGGTACAACGCTTTTTATCCTCGGTCTTGAAAAGCTCCGCGTAGAGCAGCTTATCAATGGGAAGTACAGCAGTCAGAAACCATTTGCAAAGAAGCGAATAGGAAATAAGCTGCGGGCAGACACATTCCTCTCCGTCGTCAAGCAAAATGCAGTTTCCGCTATCGCAGTTGCAGCATTCCCGTTTTACAAGGCTGTTGACTTTCCGGCTTTGGGGCGGCGAAAGCCGCTTTAGCCCGGTCATACTTCATCAGCGGCGAAAATAGCAAGCTCCGCATACTCGTTTTCCGTCAGCCCGTCCACTTTGGAAAGGGTGCGCTTTGCCAATTCCCGCATATCTCCGTCCATATACGGCATGGCGGCGTTGATGTTTTCCATAACCTCACGCTTGCCGCCCTCGCTGTAAATGCTCATAAGGTTTGTTTCCTCAACGGTAAATCTATTCATGCTCATACCTCCATTTCATGATTTTTCGATTTTGCCGCCGCCTTTTTCGGGGTGGTCTTTGCTTTGTCTGCTTCAAGCTGCGCCCGAAGAGAGGGGCGGGGCTTCTTTATGCTCCTGTCCCTGTTCTCGTCTTTGCTTATCAGCGCATACACGCCATGCTTGCCCTCCATAGCGGAGAACGAAAGGCTCTTATACGGCAGCATGGAAAACAGGCGATCCATGTCCTTATCCGTTGCAAGCCGGAGAAAATACGGGGAAAGCTCTGCGGAAAAATGGCTTTTGTCCGGGCTGTTCGGCTTATCGAATTTCTTCATTTCCTCCACCACGCGGTGGGCTTCCGTTTCAATCCGGCAGTCATGCAACGCGGCGATATGCTCCTTGAAGTCCCCCGGCCTGTGCTGCTTGCGGCTGTGCTGCTGCTCCCGCAACAAGGCTTTCAGTGCTTCCAGGTCGTTGGGCTGTGCTTCAAAGCGTTCAAACTTCCCAAGCTGCGGGTCTGGGTTCCCGTCAAAATACTGTCCGGCGGGCTGTGAGCGTTCCCCATGCTCATAAATCAAAGTATAGTTGTCGGCGAGTATGGATTTTTCGGCTACATCCCGGAAATGCTGCGGGTAGTCAAGTTCATAGAGGTTGCCTTTGAGCTTTCCGCGCTCTGTGCCTGTCAGTTCCACCGCATAGGCAAGGATTTTGTCACGGGTCTGTTCGCCGTAGAATCTCCATGTATTGTGCTGCCTTGTGTCCTTTAGGAAAACGTCGCGTTCCCGGACGCAGCAAGTCCCGGACGGGCGGGAGAACCACAAGAGCCGTTTATCCTCGGCGACGGGTCTTGCCGCCGCTTCCAGTAAAATCCGTTTATCTATATCAAAGTCGCTCTGATAAAAAGCGGTGTTTTGCTTCATAATCGCTTCAAGGGAAGCGATAACGTCCACATCTTCAAATTTTTTCAATTTCTCCAATCGTTCAGCTCCTTTCCAAGTCCTGTGACTTCTGCTTTGCGGGTTTCTTCTGTGCCTTTTCCTTATCTGCCAGAAGCTGCGCCCGGATAGAGGGCTTCTTTTCCGGCTTTGCCTTGCCACGCTCCTTATCGGCTTTGACCGCGTTAGCCAGGTCAACAAGGGAAATAGTTTCTCCTGCTTTAACCTTTGCTTCCAGTTCGTCAACCGTCGGGGTGTTATTTATCTGTCCGTCAATCATGTTGTAATTCTGTTCTGTGGTCTGCTCGGCTGTTTTTAAGTAGTTTTCCGGCGGCTCTGCGGCAATGGCAAACGCCCGCGTTCCATTCCCCATGATGAAATATTTTCCGTCATCGGATTGATGATGAAAGCCATATCCGGCGGCTTCCATTTGTTCGTGGCTCATATCGGTTACATAGAAAGTACCTCGCGGCGTTTTGATTGTTTCGCCTGTTTCCAACTCGTCGGGGGTAAGCTGTTTTTGCTCCTGTAAAAACTCCGGCACATTCTTATAGCCGAAGCTGTCTACATAGTGGGCGGTGTCCTGTCCGTTCTGATGAAGCACTACCACGTCGGAAACGGAAAGGCTGTGTCCCTTAAAGTCTTTGGGGTGGTCGATATTGAATTTCTCCCAAATGCTTTCAAGGGTCATATCCGGCGTGAGGGGTGCGGTGTAGATAAGGTCATAGTTCGCCGCTTCCACACTAAGCCCCGCCGCCTGCAGGCGGTCGTAAGGCTCAAAGCGGAAGTCCCGCGTTTCGTCCCCACGCTTTAGCTGATAAATGGAAAAGGTGTCTTTGTCCGGCTCGGCGGCTTTTTCTGCTTCCTGTTCCGGCTGCTCCTGTCCGGCGGTCTGCTCCTTATCCTGCGCCTTTTGCAATTCTGCGATATTAGCGTCAATGGAATTGATAATCTCGGCGGCTGCGCTGCGGATCGTTTCAAGGGAGCTTTTCAGTTCGGCAAGCTCGCGCCCGCTGCTCCACCCGGCGACGTACCCAAAGGAATAGTCCGACGTGTCAAGCCCGTAGTGTTGGCAGACGGTATAAGCGACGCTTTCCGCTTCGACTTCGCGGGTGCGCCTGTCAACGCGGGGCTGCTCGTCCTTTGGGGCGTTAAGGTCAATGTCGTGCAGCTTTGCGTGTGCGATTTCGTGGATAGCGGTCTTTAAGGTTTGGAGCTGGCTCATGCCCTCGTCAATGGCTATGCGCTTGTTCTCCAAGTGGTAGTAGCCATGTGCGCCGCCCTCGATTTTCTCAAAGCCGATAGGAACGGGGGAAGTCTTTTCAAGGGCGGCGAAAAAATCCTTGTAGCGGTCAACGTCACCCGTCAGCTCGTCTACTGCAATGTCGGGCAGTTCGCGCCCCTCGGTCTGGGAAACGTCAAAGACAGATACCACCTTGTAGGCGGGTATCGTGATTTCCTTTTCCTCGGTGACGGGCTTCCCGTCTTTGCCGATAACGGGCTTTTGGGTATGCGGGTCGATTTTCTCCATTTCCTGTTTGATTTTGAACGGCGATGGGGCAATGATTTTGATACCCTTTTGTCCTTTCATCACGTTTCGCCCAAAGTTATTTTTCCAAGCGGAAAAGCCCGCCACAAGGGAAGCGTCCGGCTTCTGCATGGCGATAAGCAGCGTATTGTTGAAACTGTAATTATGAAACTTTGACATGACGCGCAGATATTCCTTGTATCGCTCGCTGTCGAACAGCTCCGCAATGCCCTGTTCCAGTCGGTCGGTTATCTCTTTCAATTTCTCGGCGGGCTTTTCAGAGGTAAGCACAATCGGGATAACCGGGCGCGGCTCCTGCGGCTGCTCTGTGGCCTGTACTGTTTTCACTCCCGGCGCGGCTGCGTCCATTTCCACTTTTGACGGGTCGGGTCTTTCCGGCTGCGGGGGCTGTGGCGTTATCCGGTATTCCTCCGGTACGTCGCGCCCGTCATACCATTCTGTAAAGGTGTTGCGGTTATTGTAGATATATCCCTGTTCGGTAAACATACCTCCGTCGTTAATGGAAGCGTCCCGCCCGTATTCCTCATACATAAAATACTTTTTTGCTTCTTCGGGCAATTCGGGTTCTTCCAGTTCATCAACCAGATAATGCCCGTATTCTTCTTCATTATGGACGGACGGATAGCCCCAGTAGCAGTCAAGGTTCTGTGCAAGGTTGATGATGTCCTGCAAGCTGTCCGTATGGTCGCCGTATTCAATGGCTGCAATAAATTTCTCCCGGTCGTCGTCAAACTGCATTTCCAAGAGCTTCCCTAAATAGTTCAGTTCGTCGGGGTGGGAATACTCGCTTAAATGTTCCGTCAAGCCGGGAACGGAAGATTGATATTCTGTGAAATGCCATTCCTCATAGTTCTTGAAGTCAATCCCGATACGGTCAAAGACTTCTTTCAGATGTTCGGCAGTCGTGGGGAATGTCACCCATTCGCCCGCGGGTCTGCCCTCGGTGTACTTCCCAAGATTGGAAAGATAGCCGCTTAAAATCGGTTCTGCCATTTGTTCGCTCCTTTCCTGTTCAATCATGCGGTGCATAAGCTCGTAATCTTCAATGCTCATACTCCCGTCAAATACATAAGGGTCAAATTCTTCCCCGTCCCGGTAGGGCTTTTCGGAAAAGGGAAGCCCGGCGGCATGAGCAGCAGCCCGCGCCTCATCAATAACCTCCGGGGGAAGCCTGTCGTCGTGCGCCCCGATAAAACCGTCAATATCGTTCCTGCTGTTTTCATAGTGATAGCGCACTCCGGCGGTCAGCTCGTCAAGGCTCACGTCCTCGCCCAACTGCCCGCAGTAGTAGCCGTTCAAGATAACGGCGGCGGGGTCAGCCGTTTTGATTTCCTCTAACCGGCTCCTGTCAAACGGGTCTAAGGTGCCGTCCACTTCAAGATGAAAATGCTCGGCGTTCCAAGAATGCCCCTCTTTCCAGAACGCCACCCATGCGATACCGTCCCTAAGTTCCTCTTGATATTCCTTTACGGTGTCGCGTAAACTTGCCATGTGTAAAACCTCCTTTCGCGTATGGCAGCGCGGACGCTGCGGTAATGGTTACATAGTCCTACTACGGTGCGCTCGCGCATTTTGCCAAAGATTTTTGAAGATTTTTAGAGGGTTTGGGAAACTTCCCAACAAGCAAAATCCCCGTCCGGCGCGTGAAGCGGCAGGACAGGGATTTACGGAAGTGGGTACCCGCTTCCTATGCTTGCTATTCAAGTTATTTCTTCTTCGGTAGCTCAATCTTATAGTTGACATACTTCCCGCCCGTATCGGCTAAAATAACCGTTCCGTCGTAGGTTTTACCTGTTTTGGGAGAGTACAGCCCTTTGACTTTCACTTTGCCGGATTTCAGAAGTGCGGCGGCAATCTTCGGGGAAAAGGCTACTTTCCTGTCCTCAAAAAAACGGTCATTTTTCCACATGACAAAAGCGCAGTTCCGGTTAGAGCAGTAGTAGTTTTTCTTGCCCTCATGGACGGGGGAACCGCAGCGGGGGCATTTGCCGATTTCCGGCTTTTCCGTTTTGAAACGCTCCTTGTCGCTGTCGGAAAGGAATGGATAGGATTTCACAAGCTCCCGCGCCATAGCTTCAATGCCGGATAAAAATTCGTTGGGGTCGGCTGCTCCCTTTGCTATCTGCGTCAGATTGTTTTCCCATTCTGCGGTCAGCTTCGGGGAAGTAAGATTGTCCGGCAAAATGCACACAAGGTTATTCCCGTCTTTTGTGGGGATAAGCTGCTTTCCCTTGCGCTCTACAAAACCGCTGCTCACTAACTTTTCAATGACAGCGGCGCGGGTGGCGGGCGTTCCAAGCCCTTTGCGCTCTGCGTCCGGGTCGGTGTCCTCATTCCCGGCGCGTTCCATAGCCGAAAGCAAAGACGCTTCATTGTGGGGCTTCGGGGGCGTTGTGTCGTGTTCCGTTACCTTTGCTGCGGGATTATCAAAGCTCTGTCCCTCGGCAAGCTCCGGCAGCGTTCCGTCTGCGCTGTCCTCGTCGTCTGCTTCGGGCTTGTTTTTCAGCGTTGCCCGGTAGCGGCGTTCAAGGTCTTTCCAACCGCCCGCAAGCACCGTCTTTCCCCTCGCGGTAAAGTCGGCTCCGGCGCAGGAGAAAACCGCCGTAACCGTTTCAAAGATGTGCGGCGCGGCAGTAGCGAACAAAAGACGCGCCCCCGCAAGGGTAAGGATATTCTTTTCGCTTTCCGGCAGCGCGGCAAGGTCGGTCTTTGCAAGCTCCATAGTAGGAATGATTGCATGGTGGTCTGATACCTTTTTGCTGTTCAGCACCCTTGCAATCTCCGGCGAAAAGCTCATGCCCTCCATAAAGGGCAGCGTCCCGCATAACAGGGCGATAACCTTTGCCGCTGTTTCCTCCATGTCGTCGGTCAGATAGCTGCTGTCCGTCCTCGGATAAGTAAGCAGCTTCTTTTCATACAGGGCTTGCGCCAGGTCAAGTGTCTGCTTCGCGGTATAGCCGAAAATACGGTTTGCTTCCCGCTGCAAAGAGGTAAGGTCAAAGGGCTTCGGCGGGGCTGCGCTTTTCTTTTCCCTCACAAGGGAAGTGCAGACAGCCCGCGACGCTTCGCAGGCCGCTTTCAGTTCCTTTGCTTCCTCTGCGGCGCAGATCTTCCCGCTTGCGGCTTCTGCGCCGGATAAATCAAGCCGCACATGGTAATATTTTTCTTTCTTGAAAGTGCTGATAGCAGCGTCCCGGTCTACAAGCATTTTTAAGGTCGGTGTCTGGACGCGCCCCACGTTCAAGGTGCGGTTATACAGGCAGGAGAAAAGGCGGGTGGCGTTAATGCCGATAATCCAGTCAGCCTTTGCGCGGCAGAGGGCAGACGCAAAGAGCGCGTCATAGTCCCGCCCGTCCTTTAAGTTCTCAAAGCCCGCCTTGATTGCGCTTTCTTCCATTGAGGAAATCCACAAGCGGCGCATAGGCTTCTTGCACCCGGCGACTTCATAGACAAAACGGAAAATGAGTTCTCCCTCACGTCCCGCGTCGCAGGCGTTGACGACTTCGGAAATGTCGGTGCGGTGCATAAGCTCCTTTAGGATTTTGAATTGCTTTCCCTTATCTGCGGAAACGGTATACTGCCATTTCTGCGGCAAAATCGGCAAGCTGTCATAGCTCCACTTTTTGTACTGCTCCCCATAGGCGGCAGCGTCGGCAAGCTGTACCAAATGCCCGACGCACCATGAAATGAGGTAGCCGTTTCCCTCGATATATCCGTCCTGTTTCTTCTTTGCCCCAAGCGCGGCGGCGATAGTCTGCGCCACGCTCGGCTTTTCAGCGATAACTAAAATCAATTAAAGTTCCTCCTTTCCGCGTTCCGGCTCCGCGCCCTGTTTCTCCTGTACCTGTTTCAGACAGTAGCCCACACAAGGGGCTTGCCCTTTATAGGGGCAGGAAGCGCAGGCCGGGGATTTGAAAACAGGCGGCGTATTGTCGCGCCGCCCGCATGGTCGTTGTATCATCATCTTTTCAAAGGGATTGTCGGTAAACAGGGTCATGCGTCCTCGTCCTCCGTATCATCTTCGGAAGCGTCCCCGTCTGCGTCGTCCGGCTCCGGCTCGTCCTCGTCGTAGTCCTCAAAATCAAAGTCCTCAAGGTCGGTGCCGCCTTTGACGCTCTGCTTCGGTTTCATAAACTTAAAGTAATAGAACGCGCCCCCGCCGCCAAGAAGTGCCACGACAAGGAAAAGCACAAGCCCACCGGTATTGCTTTTTTCCTGCGACTGTTCGGTAGGTTCTTCCGGCTCCGGCTCGGCTTCTTTGCCGCTGCAAGCGGTCATGTTGGTAGAGCATACCGGGCAGGACGTATTGATTTTCCCGGTTTCGCATTTTTCCGTACAGGTGCAGACAGCGGGGGTCTGCGCTTCGCTGTTTTCCCCGTCCTCCAAGAGCGCGAAAAGGTCTGCGTCGTCCACTTGATTTAAGAAATGGACGGTGTTTTCGCCCTCGTCGTCCCGGTCAATGAGGATATAAAAATAGTTCCCGGCTTTGGTCGTAACTGTGATAAGCTGCTTATTGCCGCCGAAATCGTCAACAAGGGTCGCGTTCCCCTCCGGCGTAAGGGGTGCGGTTTCTTCGGGTTCCTCATAGATAACGCCGCTGTCGTTGGTCGCGTCAGCGGCGGGCTGCTCCGGCGTTTGTGCAAAAGCAGTAACGGAAAAGCCGCCCATGAGCATAAGGGCGGCGCAAAATGCGGTCAGCGTTCTAAGGATTTTCTTATTCATTCTCGGTGTCCTCCTGTTCTTCGTCATAGTCTGTGGTTTCTTCGGGAACGGCGGCAGCCATGCCGGGAATCCCGCCGCCGGACAGCATAGCGTTAAGCTCTGCGGGGGTTAAGCGCATGGAGCGCACAAGCTGTACGATTTCAAGGTTTTCCGCTTCAGTTTTCTGCGCTTCCAGTCCTTTCAGCTTGTTCTGATACTCTGTGATTTTCTCGCGGGTTTTCTGGATTTCCCGGTCGATACGTTCAATCTTACTCATTGCCATAATGTCAATACTCCTTTCATTTTTGCGGTTAGTTCCAGTTCATCAGCCCGTACCCTTTGATACAGGCATAGTCTAAGGGATAGCTTTTGATTTTGCAGGCGTCGCCGGAATTGCCCTCGACGGTATAGACGCGGCTTCCGTCTGTGCCGATAACAAGCCCTACATGGTCTGCACTTCCGTCTAAGTCCCAGTCGAAAAAGATAGCGTCGCCGGGTGCGATATTCTCATAGCCCCGCGCTCCCCATTGCCCGCGTGAAGTAAACCACGGAATACCCTGTGATTGACAGGCGGCAAAACGCGGCTCGGATAAGCCCATTTGCCCGTAGCACCACGACACAAAGCAGGCGCACCACTCCACGCGGCTGTTAAAGCCGTACCAGCTCCAATAGGGCTGCCCGCCCACGTTGCCGACTTGCCGCTTCGCTATATCTACAATCGCGGTATTTCCGGGGCGCGTCCCGTTTACAAACTGTACGCCGCTTAAATCCTCGGACGCGGAAACGTCGGGAGAACCGCCGCCGAAAATCAAGGGCTTGTTGCCGCTTGTTTCCAGATACACCTGGTACATTTCAAGCTGTTCTGCGGTCAAAAGCTCCGATACAAAGCTGTTAATCGGTCTGTTTGTCAGCTTGACATTGAGAATGTAATAGTTATAGGGTACTTCAACAGTATAGGTATCGCTGTGGCTGTTCCCGTCCTCGTCCGTCCATGTGTCGGTGCGGGTTTCGGTGCGGTAGCGCACTTCGATTTCTTCCGTCAGTGTCAAGGTGTACTGCTTATCAAAGACGCGGTTTAGCTCTGCCTGTGCGCTCTGGGGCGTGTAGCTCTGCAAAAGGGCGGTAAGGTAAGAAGCCAGTTCATGCGGGTTATGCCCGATATTGTCAAGGTCGTAGCGGTATTCATCATAGCCGGGATTGTCGCGCTCGATATTGTCAATCCGCTGCTGAAGCTCGGTTTCCTTTGCGGCGTAGTTGTTTTCCGTTGCCACAAGGTCGCTGTCCTCCGACGTGTAGGACGTCCCAAGAACGCCGTTCATCATGCCGGAAAACATAGCCCCGCAGGAAGAAAGTCCCGCTGATACCATGATGAATAAGAGCAGCGCGGCAACGGCGATACCAACGCCCGCCGGGTGCCGCCCCACAAAAGCAACCGCTTTCTTTGTTTCCTCGGCGGTTTTCTTCGCTGCCTTGCGGGTATTCTCGGCGGCTTTCTTTGCGGTAGCTGCGCCGCCCGTCTTTGCTGCCTTAGCATACTGCCGCTTGATTTGCTGCTTCTGCATGAAACGGGATAGGGGGTTACTTGTAAGCTGCGGGTTCTCATGCAGCGTCTTGTGGTACAGGTAATTGACGTTTGCTTTCTCCGCTGCTTTTTCAGCCTTTGCCGCCGCCCGGTAGGGTTTCAGCTTGTGGCTGCGGTAGCCCTCCCGGATTTTCCGCGTCCCGTACTTTGCGCCCTTCTCCGCTAATTCCTCGGATTTATGCGCTCCCTCCACGCCGGAATTATCCTTTTCAACGGAATGTATCTTGTTGTGGACGAAAATACCCGCTTCCTGCGCGGGGCGGGATAGCGGGTTAGGGTGGGCTTTGCCGCCATTTATCGGCTTTTCCTGCTCGGTAAAGCGTAAGCGGGTCTTTGCCTTTCCTGTGGCTTCGTCAAAGGTGCGTTCCCCTACAAGTTTCTTTTCTTTGGGGATAGCTGCCTTTGCCGCGTCCAGACGGTCGGCGGCTTTATCGGATTTTTTGATATACGTTTCAAGCTCCGGCGTATTTAATTCTTCCTCGGTAAACTGCAAGCGGGAAGATTTCTCTTTTACCGTAGCGTCGCGCTGTGCTTTCTGCGCTGCCTTTTTACTCGCTTTCCGGGTCTGGGCTGCGCCAACGCGCTCCATGACGCGCTCGGCGGTAGCGGTGTCCTGCCTGTGGGGAAGCTCTGGCGCAAGAGGAAGCGGGGAAGCGTCAGGAGAAACAGGGGGTAGCTCTGCCACGTTCTGCGCCGCCGCTTCCTGTGCAGCCTGCGGCGCGGGCTGCTCCTGCGGTTTTGAAAAATCCGCTTCCTGTTCCCGGCGGCTTACACGCTCGGCGGTTTCTTTGGTTTCGTTGACCTCGATAAGTCCGTCGCGGGTCATTTTCTGCGTGATTTTATCACGCGGCTTATATTGTTTTATGGCTGCACACCTCCAATCCGCGCCCTTGCAAGGGCGCAATACTCAATATTCAGTTCGATACCGATATAGTGTCGGTCAAGGCTTTTTGCGACTGCCGCCGTTGTGCCGCTGCCTAAAAAGGGGTCTATGACAACGCCGCCTTTCGGACAGCCAGCCTTGATACAGGTTTCCGCTAACTTCGGAGGATAGGCGGCGAAATGCCCGCCGCTGTATGGTACCGTGTTGATAAGCCACACGTCCCGCTTGTTCCGCATGGTCGGTATAAGTGCTTCGTCATAGTAGCCGCCGCTTCTTGTGCGGTTGATACCCTGTACTTTCCCTTGTCCGGGTACTTCATCAGCATACTTGTGTCCCGCGCCCCGCCCGGTGCGGTAACGCGCCGCTGTTGTGGCAGCGATAGGCTCCGCAATGGCGGCAGCGTCATAAAAATATTTCTTTGACTTTGTAAGCAAAAAGATATGTTCATAGCAGCGGCTCGGTCGGTCTTTGCAGCTTTCCGGCATAGGGTTTTCTTTCTGCCAGATAATATCACTCCGTAAATACCACCCGTCAGCGCGTAGGGCAAAGGCTAAAAGCCACGGAATACCGATTAAATCCTTTTGCTTGCAGCCGGGAGCGCGGGCATTTTTAGCAGTCTGCTGTCCGTTTCTGCCTTTCGGGTTCTTTGGGTCGGCATAGTAACCTTTGTTCCCGGTGCCGCAATAGGTGTCTGCGATATTCAGCCAAAAGGTACCGTCGGAACGCAAGACGCGCTTTAGCTCATGGAATACGGCAACAAGCCTTTCTATGTATTCCTCCGGCGTGTCCTCCCGCCCAATTTGTGCGTCAAGCCCGTAGTCCCTAAGTGCATAGTAGGGCGGGCTTGTTACGCAGCAATTCACGCTTTCGTCGGGCAGTTCCCTAAGAGCAAAGAGCGCGTCCCGGTTGATGATAATGTCCGTCTTTAATTCCTCTGTCATGCTTCGCCCACTTCCTCCGGCTTCGTCGTCATTACCCGGTAAAGCTCGGTATCTTTCGGGAAGCGGTCTACAAAGGGCAGTACCACGTTTCCGTAGAAGATAAGTCCCTCGCCCGCTTCGGTGTGGGTAACGTACTTCATCTGCTGCGGGGAAATGTTAAGCTGCTTTGCAAGGATAGCCCGGTCGCCTGCCGCTTGATTGAGCATGAGGACAAAATCAGAGTTTTCAAAGATATTTTCCACTTCGCGGCTGCTAAGTAAGTCTTTAACGTTCTGCGTAATGGCTGTGGGTATGCCGCCCCACTTTCTGAAACGCTTCCAAATCTCCACGCTGTAAGCGGCGGTCTGTTCCTCTTTCAGAAGCAAGTGAAATTCGTCCATATAGTAGCGTGTGGATTTCTTTTCTGCCCGGTTGACCGTTACCCTGTTCCATACCTGGTCCTGCACAATGAGCATACCCAACTTTTTAAGCTGCTTTCCAAGCTGTTTAATATCAAAGCAGACAAGGCGGTTTGAAAGCTCTACATTCGTCCTGTGGTTAAAGACGTTAAGGCTTCCCGATACATAAAGCTCCAACGCCGACGCGATCCGCGCCGCTTCCGGCTCCGGCTGCCGTAAAAGCTCGTCGTAGAGGTCGCCCAAAATCGGCATATTTGCCGGGTCGGGGTTTGCTAAAAACGGGCGGTACACGTTTCTTACAGCGCGGTCAATGACCGTCTTATCAATCGGCTGCAAGCCCTCCTTGCCGCCAATGACAAGCTCACACAAGGACAGGATAAAATCAGATTTCAGCGCAAGGGGGCTGTCGTCCTCGGAATAGTTGAGGTTAATATCCATAGGGTTCACATACTGGGGCTTCCCGTCAATGCCCTTGCCCGTAGGCGACAAACGGATAACTTGACCGTTCAGACGCTGCACAAGGGAGAAATACTCGGCTTCCGGGTCGCAGATGATAATATCGTCGTCCGTAATGAGGAAAGCATTTGTCATTTCCCGTTTCGCTGCAAAGGATTTCCCGCTTCCCGGCGTTCCCAAGATAAGCCCATTCGGATTTTTAAGCTGCTTGCGGTCGCAGAGTATCATGTTGTTTGAAAGAGCATTCAGCCCGTAATAGAGGGCTGCGCCTGTCTGGAAAAGCTCCTGCGTGATAAAGGGGATAAAAATAGCGGTGCTGCTTGTCGTCAGCCCTCTTTGAATAGGGATAAGGTTTTCCCCAAGAGGGATAGAGGACATAAGCCCCGCTTCCTGCTGATAGTCAAGGCGCGTCAAAGCGCAGTTATATTTCTGTGCAATGCCCGCCGCTGCGAAAATGTCATTTTCCAGTTTCCGCTTCGTGTCCGCCATGTTTACCACAAGGAACGTAAGAAGAAACATACGCTCGTTTCGGCTCTGCAAATCCTGTAAGAGATTTTTCGCTTCGCTGCCGAAAGTAGCAAGGTCAGAGGGAATAATATCCATGTCATAGCCGCTGCGTACTGCTTTTTTCTGTTCCTCAATCTTCATCTTGTCAAGGTCTGTGATTTTCCGCTTGATAGTCTTGATTGCTTCGGTCTGGTCGATACTGCGGATATGCAGATTGACGATAACGCCCGTTTCCAAGTCCAGAATGTCGGCAAGCATACGGTCATTCAGTTCCGGCGCAAGGATTTCAAGGAATGATACCGCGCCTATTTTTCTACCCATGCGGAAATAGCGTCCCTCGCCAAAATGGAAAGAGGACGGGGCGATAAAGTCCTTTGTACTAAGCCCGGACGGGGCAAGCCATGAAAAATCAAAGGAAAACGGCTTGCCCTCCGGGTGGAATACGCCATGCAGCACGTTCAGCCGTTCATAGCCCGTCATAGGTCGGGCAGACGCGCCAAGTACCTTAAAATTGTTCAGCACGTCGGTTTCAATACGGGAAAGGCGGGCTTTTGCCGCCGCCGGATTGTCTGCTTCGATACTGAATGTGATGTACTTGTGCTTCACAAGCCCGTTGTTGCCTTTGGAAAGCTGATTTTTCAGCATATCCGAATACTCGGTGCGGATAGAGTTGAAAGCGTCGTCCTGCGCGGGAATATTGATAGCTTTCTCTGCCTGCTCCCGCTGCGTCCCTTGATTGATGAAAGAAAGCTGCACCGAAACGGAAGCGTCAAAGTAGTTGAGAAAATCGCACCAGTTTTCAAAAATGGCGGTCTTGTCGTCTGCCTGTGCAAGCTGATAGTTAATATCTTCAAAGGCAATGGATTTACTGTATTTCTTTTCCGATACCTTGCATATCCCGTCCGGGTACATGGTAAGGTAGGGGATTGTCTGCTGCGCGGTGTGGGCTTTCCCGTCGCCCTTTGCCTGCCGGATAACCTCGGCAATCTGCTTTTTCTCGGCGCGGGAGAGCTTGCGGGGCGGGTTAGCCCCGGTGTTTCTTTTTCCCGCTGCCTTTTTTGTAGGTTCCTTTTGCAATCTCTGATACCTCCTTTTCCAATTTTCTCTGCCGTTCCAATACGGCGTATAAATTCTGTGTCTGATAGGGTCGCTCTTTGGGGGCAATGAATTTTGTCTGTATGATGTGCTTTGCCACCACTTCAAGGGGCTGCCCGTGTTTCTCATACATGGCGAACAGGAAACAGGGCAGCATGACCGCAATCATTACCACCGACGCAAGGCTTGTGCCTGCGCTGTCTTTGAGCAAAAAGAAAAGCGGAAGTCCTAAGATAAGGGCAACCGCAAAACAAATGATTTGCCGTTTTGTAAGGTTGAAAGCAACCTTTGTTTTGACTTTGGATAAGTCTTTCGGTACGGGTACATACGCCAAGCGTAAACCTCCTTTCTGCGGGGAAAAGCCCCGCGGTCTTTTAATGTGCGTTGAATATGGATTTTGCCAGTGCGCCGGATTTGAACAGGGAGAAGCAGAGAATAACGGTGTAAGCTGCAAGGGAGAAAATCGCGCTGTGCAGGTTATCCGCTATAATCATGCTGTTTACCAAAACCGCATAAATGCCGACGCATACCATAATCAGAAAGCCTTGAAAACCGATAGCGAACAGGGCTTTTAGGTAGTTGTTTCCTATCTGTCCCCACTCTCGATTTGTCATTGTTGCAAACGGGATAGGCGATACCGAACAGTAAAGGTAAATTTCTATCATTCTGCCGTAGAGGATAACGGTTATCAATACGGACATGATTTTCATGCACAAGCTCACAAGGCTTGTTTCCATGACAAGTAAGAGCAGTTCGGGGATTTCCATTGCTTCAAGCCCGTCCTGCATGGAGCCAAGGGCGGCGGCAACGTCTATATTCGTGTTGCCGCCGATTACCCCCGACGCGCCGGAAACAACGTGTTGCGCCATATCGAACACCGCCATAGTAATATCAAAGGTGTGCGTAACAAGATAGACTGCGACAAACGCCTTGAATATCCACTTGAAAAACATGAACGTGTCAATATCGTGCATATTGTTCTTTTCCGTTACCATGCTGATTAGCTCGTAGCATAGGACATAGGTAATGACAAGCCCCGCAATCGGGACAATCACGTTTTCCGATAACGTCCTTATCATGGAAAATACGTTTGCGTTCCACGCTTGCGGGGTCCTGCCTACCTCTGCGGCGATAGTGCCGACTTTTTCGTTTACGTCCCCGAACATAGATGACAGATTACCGTTTATGGCTCCGATAAGGATTTCCTTTATCCATTCGTTAATCGCGTCAAGTATGCTCTGCATAAGCCTTTACCCGCTTATCTTAACCGAACAGCCCGGAAAGCAGCGGTACAAGGGTCATGCCGATAAGGGCAACGCCGCCGCCAGCCATGAGCTGCTTCATGCCCTGGCTTTTTGCACCCGGATTGTCGTTACCATATCCCTCCAGAAGATTGATAACGCCCCAAATGCCTAAGCCTGCTCCAAGAGCGATAACAAGGGTCTGCAATACGTTTACTGCGCTGTTGAAAAATGCCATATAATTTCCTCACTTTCTGCCGTTTTGCGGCGATAAAAATTGTTTGTTTTTGGTTTTGGGTATGAAAAAAGCCGCCTGTGTTCGGCGGCTGCGTCCCCGCGCTGCTTAAACTGCTGCGGCGCGGCGGTATTCAGTTGTCATTTTTGTAAGGGTTGATACGCTGCGGCTTCCTGCCACGCTCCAAGTAGGGGCGCGTACCATATAGCCCGTGTTTACAGTTCGGATAGATTACCACCTCCCTTTACGGTGCTGCGTCCTCCTGTACGTCGATTTCGTAGTAGTCAAATACTTCGTCCGGCTTTACGATAGCGGGGCGGCGTTTGATATGCTTTTCCATGTCAAAGGCGTTTTTCGGGTCTGCGTCGGACAGGTACTTGTATTTCGGGTGCTTCGTGATGTCGTACTTATCAGAGAAGAACGGGCGCACACCTCTAAGCTGCAAGATACATTTCCCGCCGTCCATGACCGCGATTTCGTCCTGCGTCATAAGCTCTTTGCCTAACTTCTGATAGTTCAGCCCATGCGAAAGCTCCCGCCCTCTGGTTTCGGAAGTGTTGAAGCTGTCAATCGTTTCTTTGCCTAAGATTTCCGATATTTCTTTGAGCGTCGTTTTTTCCTTGCCGCCCAAGAAAAGGGTCGTGTCGCAGTTGCCGACTATGGTATCGGCGTTGTCCTTGTAGATTGCCTTTAGCTGCGACTGTGATTGCAAAATAATAGAAGCCGATATTTCGCGGCTTCGTATGGTCGCTATGAGCTTTTCAAACTTCGGGATTTGACCGATATTCGCAAATTCATCTAACAGGCAGCGCACATGAACAGGCAGCCGCCCGCCGTAAACATCGTCGGCTTTGTCGCATAACAAGTTGAAAAGCTGCGTGTAGAGAATGGAAACAACAAAATTGAAAGTGTCGTCGGTGTCGGAGATGATAACGAACAATGCCGTTTTTCTATCTCCCAAAGTGTCAAGCTCCATTTCGTCGGTTTCCATGAGTTCGCGCAGTTCCCGTATGTCAAAGGGGGCTAACCTTGCGCCGCAGGAAATAAGGATTGACTTTGCCGTTTTGCCTGCCGCAAGTTTGTACTTCTTGTACTGCTTGACCGCAAAATGTTCCGGGTCTTTTTCTTCCAGACGTTCAAACATGAGGTCTACCGGGTTCTTAAAGTCCTCGTCGTCCTCGCGGGCTTCCGACGCATTTATCATTTCAAGCAGCGTCGTAAAGTTCTTTTCCTCGTCGGGGGCTTCGTACCAGATATAGCCGATAAGCGCGGTATAGTAGAGCTTTTCAGCTTATAGTGATAGGTAACCCTTTGAAGTAATCTCCGGGTTTTCCCCCACTTCACACCGGACATGCGATTTTCACCGCATCCGGCGTTCCAACGATTGTTTTCGCAAGCATTTAATCAGTCACCAAAATAGCTTTTTAATCTATAGCCGCCAGACCAGCCTGCTCCCGCAGTCTGTTTACCTTTGAAACTTGCTTTTTCGTCATGTTGAGTGTTTTGGTTAAGGCTTTGAGCTTTGCCGTGTCTGTCGTTTCCAACAGCGGCAGATACCTGTAATGCAGAAGAGTCATGTTTTGATAGCGCTCCTGCCCACCGTCATTCTTTGGCTTTTTCAGCCAACAGGCGATTTCGGATGCACTTCCGAATTCCTCTCCGCTGACCGCACATTTGCCGCCTTGGGCAGAGAATAAAGAAATTCTGCTGTCGGCGTATTCTGTGCTGTGTCCGCCCGATGCCATCGACCGTAATCCTTCAAGAACAAATGGGTTCAATCGGAGATTCGTGTGTATTGGCTTTCTGCCTTCTGCCGTGTAGCTACATACGGCAGACCGCTTCGAGTGTGGTATCTTGTTTTTTACGAATGCAAGCGGGTAGATCGGTTGATCGATCCCGGCAACGTAACGCACCATTTTCGACCTTCCGTATCGCTCCTTCTCCGTCTGGGTCATAGTTCCGCCCTCGCGTTGAAGCCTGCACCCTTTCTCTGAGTTCAGCCTGTTGGTAAGAACGGTCATTACCTGCCTGTGGATGATCCTGCAGTCAAGACTGATGCAGGTGGCGATCTCGAAGTAGTTCTGGATGCCCATTACCATCGAGTTGTAAGTCCGGATTTCTCCTAATGGCGTTTTGCCTTCGGATGGTCTGGCTATTCTTTTTGCCTGTTCCACGAGCTTTTCCCGCTCTATTCCAAACTTCTTGTCACATATGTGGGACTGTACAGTGTATTTCTTTGCTTTCTGTCTGACCCGTATCTTGAACCCAAGGAATTCCGAATAGCGTTTTCTCACATTCACTATCCGTGTTTTCTCTGGGGAAACTTCAAGCCGCAGTCTTTCTTCAAGCCACTGCGTCACAGCTTCCATTGTCTTTACAGCATCATCCTTCGAGCGGCAGAAGATTCTGAAATCGTCAGCATATCTTACGATATACATTTCCTTCAGATTTGTGCTCTTCATGGCTCTGTACCCATGGCTCTTGTCGAACACCTCGTTTTTGCCGATTGTCCTGTATCTTCCTCGGGCTACAGCCACCGGATTGTTCTGCCATTGGCTCTCTACCCAGTGATCCAGTTCGTTCAGCACGATATTTGCCAGTAACGGCGAGATGATGCCGCCCTGCGGCGTGCCTTTGTCCGGTAGGATAGTTGTGCCGTCCGGCATGCGAATCGGCGCAGTCAGAATCCGCTTTATTACAAATATCAACTGCTTGTCCCTGATTCCCATTGCCCATATCTGTTTGATCAGCTTGCTGTGATTCACGTTGTCGAAAAAGCCCTTGATGTCGAACTCAATGACGTAGTGAAGATGCGTCACCTGCATCAGCGAATAAGTCTTCGCTATGGCATGCTCCGCCGATCGGTTCGGTCGAAAGCCGTAACTGTTGTCGCTGAACTGAGCTTCACAGATCGGTTCCATGACTTGCTTAATACATTGCTGTATCAGCCTGTCCCAGATGCAAGGGATGCCGAGCGGCCTTGTTTTGCCGTTCGGTTTCGGGATGTCTTTGCGTCTGACCGGTTTGGGCCGGTAGCCGTGCCGACTCCCTGTGACAATAAACCTCACTTTCTCCACGACTTCTTCGGGAGTCCTGCTCCCGATGTCTGTGATGTTTCTGTTGTCTGTGCCTGCCGTGTAACTTCCTCCGTTGGTTTTGATATTCCGATAGGCAAGCAGGATATTTTCGCGCCGCAGGATGATCTCCATCAGGTTTGTAAATATTTCTCCGCTCTTGCTTTTTCGGTAAAGCTCATCAAAGACCGGTTGCATGCCGTAATACTCTGCATGCCGAAGGTCGTCAACACATAGACTCTTTGCTTCTCCTGGCATAAGGCATCACCTCCTCTCAGAGAGTGACCCTTTTGGTCTTACTCGAATCCTTATCTTGGACTGAATAATGCCTGCTTAGACCAACCGACTGGTGACCATCCCTCTTTCCCCCATTACAGGGGCTGTCATAGGTTCGATCACGGCTTTTCAGCACCGGTTCACCTGCTTATTGTTCTTCGTCAGGCTATTCCTTGCGGAACCCGGTACCTTTCCACGTTCCGATAGTTCTATCTGTACATACGCGCCTTTAGGTTCCCACTATAGTCCTGTCGGCTTGCCTGTGCCTGTAACACAGCATGGTCGTTCATAGGAAAAATTCTTACTAAACCACACCGACTGCGCTTTAACGCACCCCGGCATTTCTACCGGGTCTTCTTTTAGACCTGTACATTCGCGGGTTCGTCAGTCCGCCCGCCAAGGCGAACATTCTAACCATGGGCGTCTTATAGACCCTTGGCCTATAGGCAGCACACCCCACCTCTGGGGCGCTTTCGCCGGCATTGGCTGCCAGTACGGCTGCTCTCGGCCGTTGTCGCGGGGCTTCATACAAGAGCCTTTACAGCTGATGCATGCCCGCCAAGGGCAGGCGTTTCAGGGCGTTACCCCATCATTCCACCTGTCAAACTATCAGTTATCCACGCAACATACGTTGCGTGTCCGCCAGCTTCTTACCGCTGGCGAACGTGTCGCACTTACCCAAAAATCCTCGCCGGATTTCTCCCCGTCGCCTTTGGTGTTGGCGATAATGGTATTGACTAACTTCAAAATATCCTTTTCGCTCCGCAGATAGGCAAAGGGATTGTATTTCATGGATTTTTTGAAGTTAATCGTATTCAGCACTTTGATTTTGTACCCGCCCCGCTGTAAGAGCTTCCCGCACTCGATTAAGACGGTGCCTTTCGGGTCGGTAACAACATAAGAACTGTGCATTTGCATAAGGTTGGGCTTTACGAAAAAGCGGGTCTTGCCGCTGCCGGAACCGCCGATAACAAGAATGTTTTTGTTTCTTGCATACTTCGGCTGCTTCGGGCGGCTGCTCATCATCAGCCTTTCGGTCTGCGTCAGCAGCACATTATTTTCAAATACAGGGTCGATATACGGCTTTATATCCTCCGCGCCGCCCCAACGTGCAGAACCGTATTCCATGCCTTTTCGGTACTTCTTCGCGTTCTTGCCTTTCATGTAAACGGCAAGCCGGATAATGACCGCCCCCGCAATGCCGATAAGCAGATCGGCGGGGTGCAGGCTCGGCGCGATACTGGAAAAGGCGGCGGCAAAGCCCGTCCCAAGCTGCAAGAGCTTTTCGCTTGCGTCTGCGCCGGGGGTAAGGCGTATTGCTGCGCCTATCTTGTCAAACAGATAGACAAAGAGCAGATAGGGCAGGTTGAGGATAAGCAGCTTTTTGACTTCCTGCTTCATAGCGATACCTCCCTGTCCTTGTTCTTTACCTTGTCCCGCTGCGCGTT
This sequence comes from Oribacterium sp. P9, assembly GCF_046365365.1. Taxonomy (NCBI): domain Bacteria; kingdom Bacillati; phylum Bacillota; class Clostridia; order Lachnospirales; family Lachnospiraceae; genus Oribacterium; species Oribacterium sp. P9. Next base: position 125,843 of record NZ_JBKEIS010000001.1, read on the forward strand.
CAAGCCCGCCGCCTTTTCTTTCAGAGAGGAAAGCAGCTTGCGGATAGAGGGCTTTTTCTCCTGTGTCAGCTTCTTTGCGGAAAACTCCTTAAAGGCTGCGGTCAGCACGTCAGCGTCGCGGCCTTTGAAAAACACAAGGTAGCGGGGCGGGTTTTCCGTCGTGTCCTTTTTCAGCGCAAAGTCGATACCGTACTTTTTCGCCGTACTCTCAAAGGCTTTGATATTGCCCTCGGTAATCTCAATGTTGGAAACTCCCGCGTTCTGCTTCATAAGCTGCTTTAAGGTCTGCTTGCCCTGCGGCGTTTTGTCTTTCTGCTTCTTCATCTGTGCAAGCAGCGTTTTCATAGCCTTTTGAAGTGTCTGCGCGGTCAGCTTCCCGGTCTTGATGTAAAGGGCTATGGTCTTTTCGTTGATTTCATCTTGCATTTACCGTCCTCCTTTCGCGGTAGTCTGATAGTGTTAGGGTGGTACGCCGCTGCGGTAGCCGCCCATAAGCTTTAGATACGGACGCGCAAGCCGTTCAAATCCTCGGCGCGGATACCCACAAGGTACCATTCCTGCGCCGCGCTCATTTCAATGCGGGTCGGCTTCCATTTGCCGCCTGTGAATACGTCGAAACACTCTCCGCAATGCAAGCCGCCGTAATAGTCGGCAATGTCAAAGCGAATGTCGTAGCGGTCGGTCTGTTCGTCAAAAATCAAAGCTCCTGTTTTCTGTGCCATGTGGTAATCCTCCTTTAGATTTTGCCTGTCGCCATGTCGTGAGCGACAAGGGCGGTATAGTAGCTGTCAATGGTATTCGGCGCATTGAACAGCACCGCTTTAAGGTACTGTTTGATGTTGCGGATTTTGGTGGTATTCTCTTTCATGCAGTCAAAGACAAATTCAATGTGACTGCTGTTGAGCTTCATAAACTTTGCCTTGACAAGCTCTGCCGGGTAATCGTCCCCGGCGATACGGATTGTCTTTCTCTTGCTGCATACCGTTTCAAGGATAATCGAAACAATTTCGTCCAGACGGTCTTTGTCTACCTGCCCGTAGCGTACAAAATGGTCGTACTCGATATTGTCCTTGATGATTTCCTCATAAACGCTGTATGCGTCTGTCGCTTCCTTTCGTTTCCGTTCCGGCGGCTCTGCCGCTTCCCCGTCGTAAGGCAAGGGATTTAGGGAATGGATAGGAATGGAATCGGTACTTGATAAATCTATATTTGATTTTTCTTTTTTGGGTAAGTTAGTCTTTTGTATATCTTTATTTAATTGCGTTGGATTTTCCAACGTAGGTTTTTTCTGCGTAGGTTTTTCCAACGTTGGATTATCCAATGTTGGATTTTCCAATGTAGGTAAATCCGATACAGGCGGGGTCTGTGGCTGCTCAAAAATCACATAATCTGCGCCGCGCAAGCGTCCTTTCTCGTCGCGTTCCCTTGAACGCACGATATACCCGGCGCGTTCCAGTTCCTTAACGGCTTCCCGGATAGCGTCGATTTTCTCCCGGTTGATAAAGGACAGCCCCGCAAGGGTGTAGTCCCAATCCTCTGGCAAGGACAGCATTTGCGATAACAGCCCTTTTGCCTTTAGGGATAGCTCCTTATTGCGTAAGTGGTGGTTGCTCATAACCGTATAGCCCTTGTTGCGCTCCACTCTGAAAACTGCCATAGCTTCATCACTCCTTTGCTGCATACCTGTTACGCAATAGAAACGCGATTTTGAGGGTTTAGGTATCAATCCCTTATCCGCTGAAAACCGCGTCCGCAAAGCCGCGTAAATCAAGGGCTTTTTCATGCCTACTGCGTAACAAAGGGCATGAAAAAAGCGGCGTTCCTGTTCTTCCTTGTGGGAAGTGAGAAACGCCGCCTGTGCGGTGCGTTATTCTGCTTCTTCGGCTATGAGGTCTTGTATGACTTCGCCAAAGTCTGCCGTAAAGGAAAAAATGAAGTATTCCAAAACGGCGGGGTCTGCGTCCATAGGCTCGGCTTCCTCGGAAAAGGGCAAGCCCATAAGCCCATAGAGCATTTTTATGATTTTGAACAGCTTCCCCCGGTCGGCGGGGGTGTTCATGGTAACAAGTACGTCGGTCAAGCGGTTTACGGTTTCCATGTCGCCGCCTGTCGTTACCCATACCATTTCTGCGAATGGCTGCGTGATTGCTCCGGTTACAAGGTTTACCTTATCCTTGCTGATTTCGCCGGACGGGAGTATAATACCCTTGTCTAAAAGTACGTTTTTCATGTCGTCCTCCTATAATTTGTGGTGCCAAAATGGTGCCCGGTCTTACAAAATCATCTTATACGGAGATATGGCAAGATAAATGACGATATGCAGAAAACCTTGATTTTAAGCCATTTTCGCGAGGTTTTATAAACACTTGCGCGGGCTTATAAGAAGATTTCCGTCTATCAAATCAATAAAAAAGAAATAAACATCGAGGAGGACACAACGATGGCAAAGGATGTATCTGCAGAGTCTATCAAGCTGCACTATGAGTTAAAGGGTAAGATCGAGGTGGCGTCACGCGCAAAGGTCGACAGCTCCGAGGCGCTGTCCCTCGCCTATACACCGGGCGTGGCTGCGGTCTGCAAGGAGATCGAGAAGGATCCGGAGAAGCAGTGGGAGCTGACCCGCCGTTGGAACACCGTCGCGGTCGTGACCGATGGTACCGCGATTCTCGGCCTCGGTGATATTGGTCCAGAGGCCGGCATGCCGGTTATGGAAGGCAAGTGCGTACTGTTTAAGGAGTTCGGTGGCGTGGACGCGATTCCGCTCTGCATTCGCTCGAAGGATGTGGACACCATCGTGAACACGATCTCCCTGCTCGCTGGCTCCTTCGGTGGCATCAACCTCGAGGACATCGCGGCTCCGCGCTGCTTCGAGATCGAGAAGAAGCTGAAGGAAAAGTGCGACATCCTCGTATTCCACGATGACCAGCACGGTACCGCGGTCGTGGTAGCTGCGGCACTTCTGAATGCCGTAAAGGTCACCGGCAAGAAGATGGGCGAGCTGAAGATCGTCATCAACGGTGCGGGCGCGGCCGGCTGTGCGATCGGCAAGCTTCTCGTGAAGATGGGCTTCGGCAATGTCATCATGTGCGACATTCATGGCATCATCTGCGAGGGTGATGAGGGCCTCAACTTCGGTCAGGAGGAGATGTCCCACATCACAAATAAGGATCACATCCACGGCACACTCGCCGATGCACTGAATGGTGCGGACGCCTTCATCGGCGTTTCCCGCGGCGGTCTCGTGTCGAAGGAGATGGTCAGAAGCATGAAGGACGGTATCGTCTTCGCGATGGCGAACCCGACCCCGGAGATCATGCCGGAGGATAGTAAGGAAGCCGGTGCAGCCGTCATCGGTTCCGGTCGTTCCGACTACCCGAACCAGATCAATAATGTCCTTGTCTTCCCGGGCATCTTCCGTGGCGCCCTCGATGTACGTGCAACCGACATCAACGACGAGATGAAGGAAGCCGCCGCGTATGCCATCGCCGGCCTCGTATCCGACGACGAGCTCACCCCAGAGTACATCATCCCGAAGGCCTTCGATCCACGCGTACGTGACGCGGTCGCCAGTGCCACTGCAGAAGCAGCGCGGAAAAGCGGCGTCGCTAGAGTATAAAACATATCGATGGAGAGGAACTGCCGAGTCGGCAGTTCCTCTTTTTCTATAGATTTCTTGCGTTATCGATCTGGGCTGAGCTGAGTAAACTCCATTTTTTCACAAATCAGGGAAATTTCCCTGTGGTCACATCCTCGCCAGAAGCCTGATTTGTGAAATGCATAATGTCAGTTGCTCTTTACATCTTGCAGGCACTCGCTTAATAAATTGTAAAGAACTTTTTTATAACAAAGTTTTTTACGATGTAGTAATTTGCGATTCATCTTTTCGAAAAACTCATGGTTGACATCACTGCTTTACCATGGTAGAGTGTTGAATCATAAGAGGGATTCACGAGGGGCCTCCGGAGGCCGGCTCGTCGCACGGAAGTGCAGGAGGAGATAATTATGAAAAAGACTTTAGCGATGATGACAGCGGCGATGATGGTAGCGGGTGCGCTTGCGGGTTGCGGTTCTTCCAGTTCGACACCGGTGGCGACCACAGCGGAAGCGACAACCGCAGCAGCGACGGAGGCAGCCACCACAGAAGTAGCCACCACCGAGGCGGGTGATACCGCAGCAGCTGCAGAGGGAACGGTGAAAACGCCGAGCGGCAAGTTCACGGTCGGCTTCGATCAGGAGTTCCCGCCGATGGGCTTCGTCGGTGATGATGGACAGTTCACCGGCTTCGACCTCGATCTCGCGAAGGAAGTGGCTTCCCGTCTCGGCCTCGAGTTCGTACCGCAGCCGATCAACTGGGATGCGAAGGACATGGAACTCGACTCCGGCAACATTGACTGTATCTGGAACGGTTTCACGATGCAGGGACGTGAGGACGCCTACACCTGGGTAGGCCCGTATATGGCGAACAATCAGGTATTCGTCGTGACTGCCGACAGCGATATCGCGTCGAAGGCGGATCTCGCAGGCAAGGCCGTCGAGGTTCAGAAGGATTCTTCGGGACTCGCTGCACTGCAGGGTGACGCAGAGCTCAGTGCGAGCTTCGGATCGATGACCGAGGTTGCGGACTATAACACGGCACTCATGGATCTCGAGTCCGGTGCCTGTGATGCGGTCTGCATGGACAGCATCGTCGCCGGCTACCAGATCAAGTCTTCCGGTAAGGATATGAAGATCCTCGATGATACCCTCTCTGCAGAGGAGTACGGTATCGGCTTCAAGAAGGGTGAGGACGAGCTTGCGAAGGCGGTTTATGACACCCTCATGGCGATGAAGGACGACGGAACCGTAGCGAAGATTTCGAACGACTGGTTCGGCTCCGACGTATTCACCCTGAAGTGATACATGCGAGTGTAGACATGGGACCTGACAGAAGAAGGCTCCGGCGGATACCGGCCAGACTCCTGTCAGGTTCATCTTTGCGTTTAAGGGCTTTCCGGAGCGTTGCTTCGGATGTGCCACTTTTATGCAGGAAGCTGTGTTCTCGGCTTTGGTTTTCGCGAGAATATGATATGATGAAGACTGGTTGTTAAAACCATCAAATTATGCTTTTTGGAGGAATTACCGTGGCACTGTCACAGATCATCCTGGAATTACTGAAGGGTCTTGGCGTTTCGGTCGAGATCTTCGCCATCACCCTGCTGTTCAGCCTGCCGCTTGGCCTGCTGGTGGCCTTCGGGCGTATGTCGAAAAACGGCGTCGTGAGCGGACTCACGAAGGCCTACATCTCTATCATGCGTGGAACTCCGCTGATGCTACAGCTCTTCGTCGTGTATTACGGTCCGTACTACCTCTGCCACATCAAGCTGAGCCCGACCTACCGTAATTCCGCCGTCTACATCGGCTTCATCATCAACTACGCTGCCTACTTCGCGGAGATCTACCGCTCGGGCATCCAGTCCATGCCGGTCGGACAGTACGAGGCCGCCGACATCCTCGGCTATAGCCGCGTGCAGAGCTTCTTCCGTATCATCCTGCCGCAGGTGATGAAGCGCATCCTTCCGTCCATCACGAACGAGGTCATCACCCTCGTCAAGGACACCTCGCTCGCGTTCTCCATCTCGGTCATGGAGATGTTCACGAAGGCGAAAGCCCTGTCGTCCAGCCAGACATCGATGACCCCGCTCATCGTCGCCGGCGTGTTCTACTATGTCTTTAACTTCATCGTCGCCTTCCTCATGGAGCGCATCGAGAAGAAGATGAACTACTATAAGTAAGGAGGTAAGCGATGAATCTGCTCGAAATGAAAAACGTGAAGAAAAGCTTCGGCGACCTCCAGGTCCTGAAGGACATCAGCCTGACCGTCGCGGATGGCGAGATCGTGTCGATCATCGGCCCGTCCGGTTCCGGCAAGTCCACCCTGCTTCGCTGCGCCACGCTGCTCGAAAGGATGGACGCCGGTACACTGAAGTATGAGGATACGGTGGTTGCGGACAATGCTTCCGACGGGCGTGCAGCATACGCCGATAAGGAAACACTCCGGAAGATCAAGCAGGTCTACGGCCTCGTCTTCCAGCAGTTCAACCTCTTCCCACACTGGAATGTGCTTCAGAACGTGACCGACGCGGTCATCCATGTGCAGAAGAAGTCCCGGGAGGAGGCAGAGAAGATCGGCCGCGAGCTCCTCGAAAAGATGGGCCTCGCGGATAAGGAGAAGTACTATCCGTACCAGCTCTCCGGCGGACAGCAGCAGCGTGTCGCCATCGCCCGCGCCCTGGCGCTGAATCCGAAGGTTCTTTTCTTCGATGAGCCGACCAGCGCCCTCGACCCGGAGCTCACCGGGGAAGTCCTGAAGGTTATCAAGTCCCTGAAGGACCTGCACATCGCGATGGTGATCGTCACCCACGAGATGGCCTTCGCCCGCGACATCTCCGATAAGGTCATCTTCATGGCCGACGGTGTCATCGTCGAAGAAGGCACTCCGGAGCACGTATTTAACTCCGAGAACGAACGTATGCAGAGCTTCCTCGGACGATACAAGAATATACTGTAAGAAGACGCAGCACTCGGAAAACGGGTGCTGTTTTTTAATAGGTGCAACCGTTCGGGCAGTGAACTCGGAGTACTGTGCCTTCGTTGACGCCCCTCCGGATCCCCTGCCCGAACAGTTACGAATAGGTGACATTTTATGAATGGGCATCCCTGAAATCTATTGGCAGGTAACCGCTCGGTAACTATACTTAGAGTTACCGAGCGGTTACTTTTTTATGAGGAGTTGGATGACGGATGAACTATATTCGAATCACAAAAGAAAATATTGATAAGGAGCATATCTGCTGCGCCATGTCTGGCAAGCAGAGCGTTGCTAAAAAAGAGTGGATGAGACAGCGCTTCGACGAGGGTCTGGTTTTTTATCGGAGCGAGGAGCGCGGGAAGTGCTTTATCGAATATATACCGGTCGAAAATGCATGGGTGCCGATTGAGGCAGACGAATATCTCTACATTAACTGCCTCTGGGTATCCGGCTCCATGAAGGGACATGGATACTCAAATGATCTGCTGGAGGCGTGCATCCGCGATGCCAGGGCGCAGGAGAAGAACGGCATTTGTATTCTGTGCGCGGAGGGCCGGAAGCGGGAATTTCTCGCTGACCCGAAATTCCTGACCTATAAGGGGTTTCGTGTGGCAGACATCTCCGACTGCGGAATCAATCTCATGTACCTTCCCCTTGCAGATAATGCAGCGCCACCGAGATTCAAGGACTGTGCGCGACACCCGAAGGTAGAGAAGAGTGGATTCGTCCTCTACTACACCGACCAGTGCCCGTTCACATACTACTGGGTACCGAAGATTCTGGAGATCGCGGAGGAACACAGCGTTCCGTTTAAGGCCATCCACATCACTGACAGAGAAGCCGCGCAGAACGTGCCCGCGCCGGTCACCACCTACGCCCTGTTCCGGGACGGACAGTTCCTGACACAGGGCATACTGTCTGATAAAAAATTCAGGAAACTGGCAGGGATTTCGGAGTGAGCAGCAGACCAGGCATCGCCAGTGCTGTCCAAGCGAGTGATGCTGTACCAAGACAGCGTTTGAAAGAAAAGGCAGCATTGTATAAACACCACTAGAAAAGAGCCAGCGCAACTGCGCTGGCTCTTAATTAATGTCGAAATATACTATTCAGAATATGCTCTGCATCTTCCTTGTGCGATCAGATATTCAGAAGATCGCTGTATACCTTCAGTGCGCCGTCAGTCTCGTGTGCGAGTACCTTCTTCGCAAGGACCTTACCGAGCTGTACGCCCTCCTGATCGAAGGAGTTCAGGTTCCAGCAGAAGCCCTGGAACATCACCTTGTTCTCATAGTGTGCGAGCAGTGCGCCGAGGGTTCTCGGATTCAGCTGCTGACCGATGATGATAGAGGAAGGACGGCCACCCTCGAAGTTCTTGTTGCGGTTTTCGTCTTCCTTACCGCAGGCGAAGGCAACGATCTGGGCGGCAACATTGGCACAGAGCTTCTGCTGGCTGGTGCTGCCCTGGATGGTATCATCCATGCCGATCTGGTTCTCACGGAAGCCGACGAACTGGAGCGGGATGATGTCCTTGCCCTGGTGCAGGAGCTGGTAGAAGCTGTGCTGGCCGTTGGTGCCCGGCTCACCGAAGATAACCGGACCGGTCGGATAGTCCACCGGCTCACCGAAGCGGTTTACTGACTTACCGTTCGACTCCATGTCGAGCTGCTGAAGATGTGCCGGGAAGCGGCTGAGGCCCTGGGAGTACGGCAGAATCGCGGTGCTCTCGTAGCCGAGCACGTTACGCTCATATACACCGATCAGTGCGTCAAGCATATCCGGGTTCTTCATCGGATCCTTCTCTGCAGCGAGCTTATCCTCTGCGGCAGCGCCCTCGAGGAACTCTGCGAAGACCTCCGGACCGAAGGCGAGGGACAGAACCGCGCCGCCGACCGCTGAGGTAGAGGAGTAACGTCCACCGATGTAATCATCCATATAGAACGCTGCGAGATACTCCGGGCTGGTGGCGATCGGAGAAGTTGCGGAAGTAACGGCGATCATGTGCTTCGCAGGATCGAGGCCGAGCTTCCGAAGCGCGTTCATCACGAAGGTCTGGTTCGTGAGAGTCTCAAGCGTCGTGCCGGACTTGGAAACCAGGATGAAGAGGGAATGAGCGACGTCAATGTTGCGGAGAACAGCGGCTGCGTCATCCGGATCGACGTTACTGATGAACTGTGCATTCATCTTGAGGAGACCCTTCGTCTTCGCCCAGTTCTCAAGCGCGAGGTACATCGCGCGTGGACCGAGGTCACTTCCGCCGATACCGATCTGAACGACCGTGGTAAACTTCTCGCCGGCTGCATTGGCGATCTCACCGGAATGAACCTTCTCCGCGAATGCGGCGATGCGCTTTTGCTGCTCAACGTAGAATGCGCGCTTGTTTTCACCGTCTACCACAACATCCTGACCGAGCTGTCCACGGGTCAGCTGGTGAAGTACGAGACGCTTCTCACCAGTGTTGATCATATCACCGTTGTAGAGATCCTCATACTTCTCTGCAAGCTGTGCTTCCGACGCCAGTTTCACGAGTGCTGCGAGGACATCCTCATCGACAGCCTTCGCACCGTAGTTGTATGCCATTCCCTCTGCCATCGGCACAGAATAGTTCTTTACACGAGCGGCACCATTCTCGCCGGTCATGACTTCCTTCAGGTTCACTGCCTTCACCTTCTGCAGCTCTGCATAGGATGAAAGCGTATCAAGATTCTTCCAATTCAGCATCGTCATTTCCTCCATAAGGTACTTTTTCAGTGATGCGGCCGGGCCACATCGCAAGCAAACCGTTTTTCATTATATCATCGTGCGAAGGATTTCTAAAGAGGAATGTTACGAATTTAACAGATGGGTGAACTGTTGCCGTTACTGTCCACTCGTCAACTGGATTCAGGCAGGAGCCGGAGGGGTAGCAACGTAGGAACAGTACTCTGTTGCCGCCCCTTCGCTGCCTCTGGCCAACGTTACTATCCAATATGGTTTGATGATAAAAATACTGGATATGTTTTTTGACTGTAAGCATGACAGATGGCTGCAAACTATCTACTATTATTTCACCCGGTTCGCCAGTAAAAATTTCCGGGCCGCGCTCGATGATGGTCTGAAAATCGAGCAGTATTCCAGCGCGGCATCCGCACGCAAAGAAAAAATGGTCGATTTTTTTGTTTGTTTGCACGGGGCGGGACCGATATGTAAATAGATAAAGGCAGCCGAATGGGGTGGGCAAACAAAAAGAGACGCTCGGCATAGGCGTCTCATGAAAATCAAACGAGGATGAAGACATCGCCTTGCCCGAACAGTAACGACTGGACATGCGATGCTTTTTTCGAAAATCGTGTATATGGATTTCCTGCCTGAAATCGAAAATCGACAGGTAAAATAGACACGGACGTTCTCATTCTGAAATCGTGTATATTTAATCGGCGATTGACAGCGAAAATCAGCATCTGATTTCGATTTTTATAGACACGATTTCCGAAAAAGTCCTTCCATGTATAGTTTCTCTCCTGAATCCAGTTTCGGAGCGTAATTCTCATAGACACGATTTCTGAAAAATTCCTTCCGTGTATAGTTTCTCTTCCAAGTCCAGCTTTGAGCGCAACTTTCATATACACAAAATCGTAAATTATCGAATCATGTAGATCGTCGCCTGCATCTGCCGAAAATATACCTCCTGCAAGCAGAAAATCCAGTCGAAAAGACGACTGGATTCATATAAGTTTTTGAACCTTCGGCTGCCGTCCGCCGAGCTGCGAATGAACAGTAACCTGTTACCTGAATAATCAGAGATAAATATAACTGTATTAACCACGCAAGCTACGCTATAGTATAGAAATATTATAATGAAGAAAACGAAAGCGAGGTTCTCTATGACCATCTGGTTAACGCGTCATGGGCAGACAAATCTGAATAAGCAGCATCTTATGCAGGGGCGGACGGATGAGCCGCTGAACGAGACGGGCCGTGCCCAGGCACGGGCAGCGCGGGCGCAACTCGGGGATATGCACTTCGATGCGGTCTATGCGAGTCCTCTGCAGCGTGCGATCGAAACGGGCGCTATCATGGGCGACATACCGATGGATGAGGTCATCATCGATGAGCGGCTGATCGAGGCGGACTTCGGGCGCTTCGAGAAGAAGGGGTACACGAAGATGAGTCTGCCGATGTCGCTGTACTGGGCGCTGCCGGAGCTTTTTCCGTGCCCGGAGAAGGACGGGGTGGAGAGCATCGCATCGCTTGTCGCACGGAGCCGCTCGTTTCTCGAGGAGCTGGAGCAGAAGGACTATGAGCATGTGCTGATCGCCTGTCACGGCGGTATCATGCGGGCCCTCAGCGGATACCTCATGGATCGAAGGAACGGGATCTACTGGCGACCGAAGCCGCGGAACTGCGAGATCCGCGTGTTCCGTGTGGAAGATGGCCGGCACGTGTACCTCGAGGATCTGAAGCTTCCGAAGTGATGCGCCTCAATAAAAACGGCGCAGACTCACCGGAGCAGGAAGACCTGCATCCGGATGATATTCCTTAGCTGTATTGTTCAAACGTAGTACTGTGCTTCCGACGGCTGTCCGCCGAGCCACGTCTGAACCAATGTAACTCTTAGCTGATGTGCGGCAGAAGACCGTCGCGAGTGAAAGGACTTGTATAGATTGCATAATATGCATGTATAAATGCATTTATTCATGAGTAGCATGCATAAGAATGCGATTAAATACAATTTGATGCATAAAAATACTTGCATTCTCTGAAAAATGGATTATAATCTCCTCATAGTCAAAAAGCGAGAGGTTATGAAAACGCTTTTGATTTATAACCGTAATATATGATTCGGTTTGAGGAGGATTATTATGAAGAAGAACTTAGCTATTCTGATGACCACTGTTCTCGCAGCTGCTTCTCTGGCAGCCTGCGGATCATCCAGCACACCGGCGACGACAACCGCCGCTGCGACCGAGGCTGCCACCACCGCTGCCGCTGCAGAGACGACCGCCGCAGCAGAGGACACCACTGCTGCCGCTACGGAGGCAGCGTCCGAGGGCGCTGCAGAGGGAAACGGAGAGATCGTCGAAGTTCCGAAGGATTTCACGACCGTAAACGCTGGCAAGCTGACCGTTGCGACCTCTCCGGACTTCGCACCATATGAGTTCTACCACATCAATGCCGATGGCACACCAGAGCTTTCCGGCTTCGATGTCGCACTCGCAAAGAGAATCGCTGAGGATCTCGGCCTCGAGGTTCAGTTCGTACCGATGGATTTCGATGGCATCCTCATGGAGCTTCAGAGCGGAAACGTCGACCTCGGCATGGCTGGTTTCTCCCCGAGCCCGGAGCGTGCAGATACCTTCGACTTCTCCGACCTTTACTACAAGGGTGGTCAGTCCTTCGTCATCCGCAAGGCAGATCATGATAAGTATAAGGACTATGCTGCATTTGATAAGCTTCCGGTAGGTGCACAGAACGGTTCCATCCAGATGGATCTCGCAAAGGAGAACACGCCGAACGCAAACATCATCGGTCTCGCAAAGGTAACCGATATCGTTTCTGAGCTCGTTTCCGGTAAGCTCGAAGGTGGCTTCATCGAGACTGCCGTCGCAGAGCAGTACATCAAGAACTATCCGGAGCTTGAAATCGCATGGGATGTTCCGTATGATACGGAGGGTTCTGCCATCGCTCTCAAGAAGGGGAGCGATCTCCTTCCGGCTGTCAATGCCGTCATCAACAACGCACTGTCCGACGGTTCCATGGACCAGTACGTAGCCGACGCTCAGGAGCTTGCATCGGATGAGGGCAATGTCTATGAGGGTCAGCTCGACGCAGATGGCAAGGTTGCTTCCAACTAAACGCGGACTGCGACACAAAAACTGATTCTTTTCTCTCCGGGGGGCTTCCCCGGGGAGATTTTTGAGTCTATACTCAGCATGCTGAGGTGTACGACAGCGGAAAATACACATGCGTTTCGCGATGATCCGTATGCGCCATGTTTCTTATGATAAATGCACATTCAGCGTCCTACGTATATACTCAAAGCGCATCGCGATGTAGAGTATACATATCACTACTTATGAAAGGCAGGATTTACCTATGACCATTAGCTGGGCCAATTTTGAGAAGTTATTTCAATACGGCACCATGTTCCAGCAGGGAATGATCGTCACCATCCTTCTGGCAGCCTGTACCGTATTCTTCGGCTTCATCCTTGCATTTTTACTTGCATTGATGCTGCTGTCGGATGTACGTCCGTTCCGTCATCTCGAGAAGATCAAGACGGAGGATATTCAGAAGAAAAAGCGCTATGACCGCATCGCCGCGTTCAATCCGGTACATCTGCTGGCTAATGCTTACGTCCAATTCGTACGTTGCACCCCGATGCTGGTTCAGATCTTCCTCGTGTACTACATCATCTTCGGATTCGTCACCCTGCCGAAATTCACATTCTTCGGCTTCATCCAGTTCGAGCGTTTCTTCCCGGCAGCCGTCGCGATGGCACTCAACTCCGGTGGATATATGAGTGCGGTCATCCGTGGTGGTATCGAGGGCGTCGATGCTGGACAGACCGAGGCGGCTCGTTCCCTCGGCATGACGAAGTCCCAGACTATGTTCCATATCATCCTGCCACAGGCGGTGAAGAACATCCTGCCGGCCGTTGCGAACGAATTCGTGACGATCATCAAGGAGTCGTCTGTCTGCTACACCATCGGTGTACAGGACATCATGTTTAACGTAAAGAGTGTACAGTCCGCGACCTTCATCATCGCAGAGCCGCTCATTATGGCGACCTTACTGTACTTCTGCCTGTGCTTCCCGACCAGTAAGATCATCGAGTACATCGAGAGGAGGATGCGTCAAAGTGACAACCGATAAGCCAATGATTCAGGTCCGTGGCCTGAAAATGTACTATAACTACGGAAAGATCAAGGCCCTTGATGGCTTGGACATCGATATCAACCGGGGCGACGTCATGGTCGTGATCGGACCGTCCGGTTCCGGTAAGTCCACCTTCCTCCGGAGCCTGAACCTCCTCGAGTCGCCGACCGATGGAAGTATCATCTTCGAAGATAAGGACATCGTGAACGAGAAGATCAATCTTGATCAATACCGTCAGAAGATGGGGATGGTGTTCCAGCACTTCAATCTCTTTCCACACAAGACGATCCTCGAGAATCTGACCCTCGCACCGATGATCGTGAAGCACGAGTCGAAGGAGGCGGCCGAGAAGAAGGCCCTGGAGCTCCTGGAGCGTGTTGGTCTCCGCGATCGTGCGGCGGCCTACCCGGTGCAGTTATCCGGTGGTCAGAAGCAGCGTGTCGCGATCGTGCGTGCACTCTGCATGAACCCGGAGGTGATGCTCTTCGATGAGCCGACGAGTGCGCTCGACCCGGAGATGGTCGGCGAGGTGCTCGAGGTTATGAAGGAACTTGCACACGAAGGCATGACGATGGTCTGCGTCACCCATGAGATGGGCTTCGCCCGTGAGGTGGGCAACCGCGTGGTCTTTATGGCAGATGGTAAGCTCGTCGAGCAGGGGACACCGGAGCAGATTTTCGAGCATCCGGAGAGCCCGCGTCTGAAGGACTTCCTCGGGAAGGTCCTCGAGGTTTGATTTTATAACAAAGCGGCGTTTGCATTGTTTTCGCAGGCGTCGCTTTTGTATATACTACTATATGAAAATTTATAAGGAGGGTTTCATCATGGAGGATCAGAAGAGGGCTGCTCTTTCGTTTATCGAGCAGCATAAGGATATATTTACTGGTGTGGCGGATTACGTCTGGGCGCATCCGGAGCTCAGTCTGAAGGAGTTCCAGTGTGCGGCGTACTATGAGAAGGTGCTCGAGGAGGGTGGCTTCACGGTGGAGAAGGGTGTCGATGGGATCGAGACGGCATTCACGGGAAGCTATGGTTCGGGTCATCCGGTCATCGGTATCCTCGGTGAGTTCGATGCACTGTCCGGTCTCAGTCAGGCGTGTGGTGCGACGGAGCATCAGCCGCTCGTAGAGGGTGGCGCTGGGCACGGCTGTGGCCACAATATGTTAGGTGCAGGTGCATTGGCCGCGGCGTTTGCGGTGAAGAACTACCTCGAGACGAGTGGTCACGAGGGCACAGTAATCTTCTATGGCTGCCCGGGTGAAGAGGGCGGTGCGGCGAAGGCCTTCATGGCGCGTGACAACATGTGGCGCGCCCTCGATGCGGCGTTCTGCTGGCATCCGGAGGATGTCAATGAGGTGAAGACCGGTACGAACAACTCGACGATTCAGGTTATGTATACCTTCCACGGACGCTCCGCGCATGCGGCCGGCGATCCGGAGAATGGCCGCTCGGCACTGGATGCGGTGGAGCTCATGAACACGGGCGTGCAGTACCTGCGTGAGCACATGAAGTCCGAGTGCCGCGTGCACTATGCCATCACGGATGCCGGGGGAATCTCACCGAATGTCGTGCAGGATCATGCGACGGTGCTCTATATGGTGCGTGCCGGTAAGGTACGGAATTGTGTGGAGCTTCAGAAGCGTGTGGATAAGATCGCGGAGGGCGCAGCCCTGATGACCGAGACAACCTTCGAGCGTACCTTCATCGATGGTACGGCGGATCTGGTGCCGAACTTCGCACTGGAGAAGGTACTCTACGATAATTTCGCGCAGGTAGAGCTTCCGACCTATACCGAGGAGGAGCTCGCATTTGCCGGAAAGGTGCATGCGACCTGTCCGGTCAATACTGCACCGGGCTTCGCACCGACCCTCGACGAGGAGATTCGGGCATACAGTGAGGAGAAGTCACAGCACGGTACGATACCGATCAACAACTACCTCATGCCGCTCTACCACAGCACGGCGTTCTGCGCCGGCTCCACGGATGTCGGGGATGTTTCCTGGCAGACACCGACGGCTCAGATCCAATGCGCAGGCTTCGTCAGCGGCGCACCAGGCCACAGCTGGCAGAATGTTTCCTGCGGCGGTTCGAGCATCGGCCACAAGGCCCTGCTTCTCGCCGGTAAGGTCCTCGCGCTCAGCGCTATCGACCTCTATGAGAAGCCGGAGCTGCTGAAGGAAGCGAGAGCAGAGTTTGAGAAGCGCACCGAGAGCGGCTACGTATGCCCGATCGAAGAGGGCGCAAAGCCGATTACCATTTGATTTAACGGAGATTTCTATGTACGAAGGATTTTTACCGGTCAACCGGGAGGATATGCTGGAGCGTGGCTGGACACAGCCGGATTTCGTCTATGTGATGGGTGACGCCTATGTGGACCACTCCAGTTTCGGGCCCGCCATCATCTCCCGTGTGCTCGAGGCACACGGTTATAAGGTCGCGATGCTGCCGCAGCCGGACTGGAACGATCCTTCGTCCGTCATGGAGTTCGGGGAGCCGAGGCTCGGCTTCCTCGTGTCTGGCGGCAACATGGATTCCATGGTGAATCACTACACCGTCGCGAAGCATCATCGGAAGACCGACTCCTACACACCGGGCGGTGTCATGGGCAAGCGTCCAGACCGCGCGGTGACGGTTTACTGTAACCTGATACGGAAAAGCTATAAGCATACTCCGATCATCATCGGCGGTATCGAGGCGAGTCTGCGTCGGCTCGCACACTATGACTACTGGTCCGACCGCGTACGCCGTTCCGTGCTCCTCGACAGTGGTGCCGACCTTCTGTCCTACGGCATGGGCGAGCACAGTATCGTCGAGATCGCAGATGCCCTGAATTCCGGCCTCGAGGTGAAGGACATCACCTGGATCTCCGGTACGGTCTATAAGACGCGCTACGAGGATGAAATCTACGATGCCATCCGCCTCCCGGACTATGAGGAGATCACCGCCGATAAGCGGAAGTACGCGGAGAGCTTTGCCATCCAGTACCGGAACACGGATCCGATCATCGCGAAGCGTATCTACGAGTGCTATGACGGCGCGATGTTTGTCGTTCAGAACCCGCCGGCAGCACCGCTTTCACAGATGGAGATGGATGATGTCTACTCGCTTCCGTTCATGCGTGCATGGCATCCGATGTACGATGCGGCAGGCGGCATCCCGGCCTTCGGTGAGATCAAGGAAAGCATCACCCAGGCCCGCGGTTGCTTCGGCGAGTGTAATTTCTGTGCCCTCACCATGCATCAGGGGCGTATCGTGCAGTGCCGCTCCCACGAAAGCGTCCTCGCGGAGGCGAAGGAGATCACGCAGGATAAGGAATTCAAGGGCTACATCTTTGACGTCGGTGGTCCGACCGCCGAGTTCCGTGGACCATCCTGCGAGAAGCAGCTCACGAAGGGCACCTGTGTCGGTCGCAAATGTCTCTGGCCAGAGCCGTGTAAGAACCTGAAGGTCGATCACAGCGACTATGTGAAGCTGCTCCGCGAAGTGCGTTCGTTGCCGGGGGTGAAGAAGGTCTTCATCCGATCCGGCTTCCGCTTTGATTACCTCATGGCAGACCCGAATAAGGAGTTTCTCCGCGAGATCTGCCAGTATCACGTCTCCGGTCAGATGCGTGTGGCACCGGAGCACGTCTCCGACGGCGTACTGAAGGAGATGGGCAAGCCGAAGGTCGAGGTCTATAACAGCTTCGTGAAGGAATTTGAGAAAATCAACCGCGAGCTGGGACTCAAGCAGTATATCGTGCCGTACCTCATGTCCAGTCACCCGGGCTCCACACTGAAGGATGCGATCAAGCTCGCGGAGTACATCCGCGACATGGGCTACATCCCGGAGCAGGTGCAGGATTTCTACCCGACCCCTGGCACCGTTTCGACGACCATGTACTACACCGGCCTCAACCCACTCACGATGGAGAAGGTCTATGTGCCGCGAAATCCGCATGAAAAGGCGATGCAGCGTGCTCTCATCCAGTACCGGAATCCGGAGAACTACGAGCTCGTAAAGGAAGCGCTCCTCCGGGAGCACCGTGAAGACCTCATCGGCTTCGACCCGAGCTGCCTCATCCGCCCACGGAAGACCACCACGAAAACCGCCTCCTCCGGTCATAATAGACGACGCGGTGAGAGGAAACGGTAGTCACTCCGGGGCCCTGCCTGAATCGTAACAAACTGTAAAGTTTTAGTAAGAAAATCACGGGGCTTCCTGTGGTAAGATAAGGATACATTTTATCCGGGAGAGCTTTATGAGACATCATTTTTATAGAAATCGTATCGTCGCCGGACTCCTGATCGCCGCGCTCAGTGCGACCAGTCTGTCCACCACCGCGCTGGCCGACAGCAGTACCTTCGTGGAAATCACAGATGAGGGGCCGCTCGCAGCGTCGGCCGCTGCCGGCGTTCAGAACAGAGGTGCAGAAACCGCCACGACGACGGAAACCGCTGCGTCAGTCAGCAGCGCAGGCGCACAGGTCGTGCAGGGCACCGATGCCATGAGCACTCTGACCGGCCTCACCGGCCCGACAGGCACCGCGGTAGACACAGCGAACCAGACGACGTCGACGACCGCAGACAGTGCCGCCCTGGCGGCTGCCGCCAACCAGGCAGCGGCTTCTGCACAGCAGAGCAGTACGGCAGCCACAAATCAGACCGCGCAGAGTTCAGCTACTGCACAGGCAGCGGCCTCCGCGCAGCAGAGCACACAGACCATCGCCGCGGCAACACAGCAGACGACGAATTATTTCCAGCAGCCGTCTAAGGGCTTCCTGCGGACCGCGATGACCCTGAAGCCGGAGGTGAACGCGAACTTCGCGATCCTCGTCGATGCAGATGCCGGCCTAGTGGTTGCTGAGAAGAACGGCAACGCGAAAATGTATCCGGCGTCCATGACGAAGGTCATGACCCTGCTGGTGGCCTGTGAGCACATCACGGATCTCAGTGAAAAGCTCGAGATCACCCAGGACATCGTCGACTATGTCAAGAAGGAGGGGGCATCAAACTGTGGCTTCAAGGCGGGCGAGCAGGTGACGATGCTGGATCTCCTCTATGGCCTCATCCTCCCGAGTGGTGCGGATGCCGCCCTCGCCCTCGTGCGCCGCATCGCCGGCTCCGAGGAGCAGTTCGTGGCGCTCATGAATCAGAAGGCACAGCAGCTTGGTATATCCGCCACGACGCACTTCACAAACTGCACCGGACTGTATAACGATAACCACTACTCGACAGCAGAAGATATGGCCATCATCATGCGGGCTGCAGCGCAGAACAGTGTCGCTGCCACGATCCTCACGACACGAAGCTACACGACACAGGCGAACAATAAGCGAACCACTGGTCTCAGCTTCTCGAACCTCTTCCTGAAGCGGATCGATACACAGACGACCGGCGGGCAGGTGAACTTCGCGAAGACCGGCTACGTCGCGAAGGCCGGCAACTGCGCGGTTTCCTACTTTACCGCCGCCTCCGGACGCCACTACATCTGCGTCACCGGAAAAACCTCCGGCGCATGGAACGTCGTATCCGCTCATGCCGCCCTGTACAGCCAGTACGCGAAATAGCATATTGAAATAGATACAAAAATACTTTTATATTATAAGCCCTGGTTCATTCGCTGAACCAGGGCTTATAATATAATTATGAATCTTGAAACCGTGAAATAGCGATAGCAGATTGGAGGTGAAATAATGATTGTTTATCATGGCAGTGATCAGATCGTGGAGCAGCCTGTGTTTGGTGCAGGCAAAGAAGATAATGATTATGGGACAGGTTTCTATTTGACAGAAGATAAAGATAAAGCGAATGCATGGGCAGTGGTAAATGGAACTGAAAATGCATACTGTAACGCATATGAACTTCCGATGAAGGAACTGAATGTACTCCATCTGGATGACTATGGCGTTCTGACATGGATTGCGGAAGTGACAGCGCATCGCGGAGTGATCGATGAAGATACATTTTATATCGCTGAAAAGCTGGTTGATATGTATAAAATTGACACCGCAGAATATGATGTCATCATAGGGTATCGTGCAGACGACAGCTATATCAAAGTCATCGATTCCTTTTTGAAAAATCAGCTGACGGCAGATGAAGTTGAACGTTTCTTTAGAAAAGCAGAGTTGGGAGAGCAGGTTTTTATAAAAAGTCAAAGAGCTTTTCAGTCTATAAAATTTATAGGATATGAACCTGTAGTGGAGACGATTCAGTATCAGGATTATGATGCACAGGCAAGAAGAGAAGTAGAATCTTTTCTTAATAAACGCAGAAAGGCGATTCAGCTTGAAGGCTTCCAACCAAGTGGCATGACCGTGCAGGATGTTTTAAAGAATAAATACGTATATGATCAAGCATATAAGTACTATCATCTCAACGAAAATAAACCGATGAAATATCGGGTGAACAGAAGCCTGAAGCCTGAGCAAAAAACAGAAAACTATGCTTATGACAGATTTTACTTAAGCGGTGTCATGAAATTAACACGCTTTTTGTTTCATGAATTTATAAAATCCGGTCATGATTTTCATGGAGCCGTGAAACTGTACATGGAGAAGTCTCCGATTCGCCTGAAGATGGATCAGGGTAGCTGGTCGGCGTTAAATAAAGGAATCAGGCAGCTCTATCATTCGGTAGATATAGAAACGGTACCTCCAAACACAAATAATTATATGGATGGGATTCTGTCAGACTGGATGGCAGATGTGTACACCTATATGCAGTGGCGTTATCGCCTTTCATCGGCGGTGCTGGTTCGAATTCTCCCACCGGAACTTTTGGGTGAAGCCTATTATCCTTTGCACGAAACCGGATTAAGTGTAGCTTGCGAAAAATTATATATGAAATATTTTGCAATCGTGAATAAAAATACAATAGAGTGAGGGATGGACGAAATGTCCGGGAGGCAGCTATGAGCGATATTTTACGGGATCTCGTGGAGCCGGCAGAGCTCGTCGCGATCAGCGTCGGCGGCGAATCGGTTCAGTTTAAGGTGGAAAGGGGCCTGACCCTCGGGCGGCGACGTCTGTTCGGTCGCAGAAGCCAGGCCGAGATCGCGCTTGAGTATCCTTTCCTCGCACATACGCAGGGAAAGCTCGCCCACTATCTCGGCGAGTGGCACTACGAGAATCTGACGAATGCCAACACGACGAGCATCAACGGTGTTGCGCTGCCAAAGGGAGAGGACCGTCTGCTTCAGAACGGCGACATCATCCGCATCCAGAAGGCGGGCGAGCAGCTGATTCTCGTGTTCCTGCTCCGTTTCGACGGTGAGCTCGTCTGGAAGAAGCTGCCGCTCCGGAAGGAGCAGTCGGTTTACCATATCTACAGCCATGTCGGGCGAGGCCTCTCATCTCCTGAAGTGGACAGCCTGGAGAAGCCGGATGAGCACCATGCGCTGATCCGCTACATCTACGGTCACTGGCAGGTGGAGGATGTTAAGACCGAACGTGGCGTCTATGTCAACCAGAAGCGTGTCGATGGCGTCATGGTCCTCTCGCCGAACGACGTCATCAACATCGGTGACACCGTCTTTTATTTCGCCGGCGATTATCTCGCGTACAACCACACAACCTTCCGGAACCACGATCTCCAGATCCACATCGATAATCGCTCGGTCGGCAGCTTTCTGAAGCGGCGACTGCTCCTGAAGGATATCAAGCTCAGCATCGAGCCGGGCAGCATGGTGCTGATCCTCGGCGGTTCCGGCTCCGGGAAGACGACCTTCATCAATGCCGTCACCGGCTATGAAAAGGCCCATGCGGAGATAAAGCAGGGCGACCTCGACGTCTATGAGGACTATTCCCGAATGAAATATGAGATCGGTATGGTGCCGCAGCAGGAGCTTCTGCGTGGCGATGATACCGTCATCATGACCCTGACAAATGCAGCGCAGATGCGCCTCCCGGAGGGCACACCGACGGCGGAGCGGAAAAAGCGGGTTGAGGAAGTTCTCGCGCTCTTCGGCCTAACGCCGGTGAAGGATGAGCTGGTCGATAAACTCTCCGGCGGGCAGCGGAAGCGCTTAAGTATCTGCGTTGAATTCATCTCAAACCCAAGTCTCTTCGTGCTCGACGAGCCGGATTCCGGTCTCGACGGTGTCATGGCACGTGATCTCATGGAGCAGCTTCGGAAGATCGCGAATCAGCAGAAGATCGTCATGGTGATCACCCATACGCCGGACCGTGTCATCGATCTCTTCGATAAGGTCATCGTCCTCGCAAAGAACAGTCAGCATACCGGACAGCTCGCCTTCTATGGAACGATTCCGGAGGCGCGTCAGTTCTTCGGGCGCGACACCATGGAGGACATCATCCTCGCCATCAATCCGGAAAACGAAGGCGGCGAGGGACTCGCGGATCACTATATCGAGGCCTTCCGGGCCTATCGTGAGGCGGAAGCCGCGAAGGAGACGAAAAGCACGACCACGACGGCACGGCAGGAGGGCATCGCGGATACCTATCGACCGACGCATACCCGCCGTCCGGCCCAGGTGAAGATCTACCTCGGGAAGCTGTTCCGTCTCTTCATCCATGAGCACGACTGGGTACTGCTCCCGCTGTCGGCCATCATCTCACTCATGGTGGCTTTCGTCGTCGGGAAGAGCCTGTTTGCCAATATGGAGCGCCTGCAGGCGGGTGCCTTTGCCCTCGTCTGCGTCTGCATCTGGAACGGCTTCTTCAATTCCATCCAGGTCGTCTGCCGGGAGCGTGCGATCATCAAGCGGGAGCACCGCGCGGGACTCCATATCAGTGCGTATATCATGGCACACATGCTGTACCAGGCGCTGATCTGCCTCCTGCAGGTTCTGATTTCCGTCGGCATCTATGTCTGGTACGGCATCCGCTTCCCGGTCGGCAGCATTGTCACAGGAAACTTCCTGGTCGACTTCGCGATGACGCTCTGGATCATCACCTATGCCGCTGACCTCGTCGCACTGATGGTGTCCTGCATCGTGCGCACTACGACCTCAGCGATGACCGTCATGCCGTTCCTGCTCATCGTGCAGCTCGTGTTTGCCGGTATCATCTTCCCGTTTGACGGAGGCGCCGCAGAGCTCGTTGAGAAGCTGACCATCAGCCACTGGGGCACCGTCGCGATCTGCTCTATCGCCGATTACAACGCGTTGCCGAGCCATGCGCTTTTCGCCTCGATCTATCAGTTTCGGAGCATTCCGGAGGTGCAGAAGATCGTCGATTACATCCAGTCCTCGGATCTCCGCATGAAGATGGATATCCTCTGCGCGAAGCAGATGCAGAATCCGCTCTATGCCGGCACCGTGGAGAACATCCTGAAGAGCTGGGGCGTCATCCTGCTGATCGGCCTCGTCGCCATCGTGGTCGGTATCATCAGTCTCGAGTTCATCGACCGGGATAAGCGATAGTGAATATGTCCGTATCGAAGCTCTAAACGCAGAGGGGCGTTATCTGGTGAAAGATGGACAGACATGACAGAAAAGCACGGCCAGGGCTTGATTGCTTTGTTGACTTTCGTTAAAATACTAGTAAAATATATTCAGTTGATTAAACCAGTTAACTGTAGCAGCATGTCGAATGGGGGAAGACGATGGGACGTGATGGAAAAATAACCATTAAGGACATCGCCGAGATGGCTGGGGTTTCGAAGACGACGGTTTCGTTCTATCTGAACGGGAAAACCGAGAAGATGTCTGAGGAAACCCGTATGAAGATTCAGGAGATCATCCTCCGAACCAACTACCGTCCGAATGTTGCTGCCCGTACACTGAACCAGAAGAAAACGAACCTCATCGGTGTCATCATCGGTGATATCACGAACACCTTCTCAAATAAAATCGTGAAGGGGATCGAGGATACCGCTCGAAAGCATGGCTACCAGACGCTGATCGGAAATTCAGGCTATGATCCGAGGCGGGAGTCCAGCTACGTGAATCGTATGCTGACCCTCGGTGCGGATGGCTTCATCATCCAGCCGACCCCGGGCTTCCATGAGACCTCGAAGCTGATCACGGATCTTAAGAAACCGTTCGTCTACTTCGACAGTAAGGTGTATGAGGATGATTCCTTCTGGGTGAAGACCGATAACTATACGGCGACCCATAAGGCGATGCAGGAGCTGATCGCGCGCGGTTATCGGAACTTCCTGATGATCGGTGCCGATCCGTCGAAGCTGAGTACACGTATCGAGCGTTCCTCCGGCTTCATCGACTGTATCACGGAGAGCGGTCTCAGCTTCCAGAGTCTGGAGATCCGCGATGGCGCGATCAACCATGCAGATATTCTCTCCTTCGTGCAGAGAAATCTGAAGGATACAGATGCAACCCTGGTGTATGTTCCGAACTGCTGGGCACTTCCGGAGGTCTGTGATGCATTACAGCCGCTCCGTGATCGGATTCCGCAGAAGCTCGGCATCATCGGTTTCGATAATACCGAATGGGCTTCCTTCTCCAGCCCGAGAATCACGACCATCGTCCAACCTGCCTACGAGGAGGGACAGAAGGCCGCCGAAATCCTCATCGATCAGATCGAGGAGAAATACGAGGAGAAGTCTCATGAGACGCTTAAGTGCTCTGTACATTGGAGTGAATCAACACTGTGACCCCCTCACAGTGGGATTCCCTTTCTCTCCAACCTACAGAAACTTTAGCTATGCGGGTGGAAGCACTAGCTACGTTTCCGCTCGTGATGGCAGCTGTCAGGTATAAGCAGCCAGGACACTGCCGCATATAAAAACCGCCCGGCACTTTTGTGGTGTGCCGGGCGGTTTTCTATTGTCATGGGGACATGGGATGTCGGGGAAGCGGTTACGCTCCCCGCTCTCGACGCGGCTCTGTAAATCCCTGCCCGGACTATGGAAATGCGCGTTCGAATCCGCTATAATGAACGCTATGAAAACGCTTACAGGGAATGGGGCAGGCCATGTACTATAAATTACTGAAACTGAAAAACCGTGTTTATGATGCAGCTAAGATCGACTGGGACCATATGATGTTCGACCGTTCGGCGATCTGGAAGCTGCTGATCCCGCTGATGATCGAAAATCTGCTCGCGAGCTTCATGGGTATGGCGGATTCCATGATGGTCACCCGAATCGGCAGTGCAGCGATCTCGGCCGTTTCCCTCACAGATTCCATCAACAACCTCGTCATCCAGCTTTTTTCCGCGATGGCGACCGGTGGCACGATTCTCTGCTCGCAGTACATCGGCAGCGGTGACCCGAAGAAGGCCAATGCAGCTGCCCGCCAGGTCGTGTTATCGATGACGTCGATCGCCATCGTCATCACGCTCTTTTCGGAGGCCCTGAACACGCAGATCCTCCGACTCGTGTTCGGCAGCGTGGAGCCGGCGGTACTGTCCGCGGCGGAAACCTACTTCCGCTTTACCGCAGCCTCCTTCCCGTTCCTCGGGCTCTATCAGATCGGTGCCGCCTTTTACCGTGCCGGTGGAAACAGCCGCTTCCCGATGAAGGTTTCGGTGATTTCGAACGTGATGAACATCATCGGAAACGCCATCTTCATCTTCGGCTTTGGCTGGGGTGTCGCCGGTGCAGCGCTCTCGACCCTGCTGAGCCGTATCCTGGCGGCGATCATCCTCTTCGTGTTCCTGCGGAAGCCGAAGCAGGTCATCGTGCTGCGGGATTACCGGATCCAACCGGATTTCGATATGATCGCGCGTATCCTCGCCATCGGTATCCCGTCCGGTATCGAGAACAGCATGTTCCAGTTCGGTAAGCTCGCCATCCAGTCCTCGGTATCGACCCTCGGCACGACCGCCATCGCGGCACAGGCCATGGCCATCATCTTCGAGAACATCAACGGGATCGGCGGACTCGCGGTCGGCATCGGCCTCATGACGATGGTGGGGCAGACACTCGGTGCCGGGCGGAAGGAGGAGGCGAAGTACTACATCGTCCACCTCATGGATATCTCGAACTGGATCATCATCTTCTCCTGTGCCATCACCTTCGTCGCCTGCAAGCCGGTGATGTGGCTCGCCGGGATGGAGCCGGCGGCCGCGAAGATCTGTTACGATATGGTCATCTTCATCACGATCTCGAAAATCTTCATCTGGGTACCGAGTTTTCTTCCTTCCTATGGACTACGCGCCGCAGGTGATGTACGATTTACGATGATCGTATCTTCACTGTCCATGTGGATCACGAGAGTCGCGATGGTGACCTATCTCATCCGTGTATGCGGGATGGGTCCGATCGCCGTCTGGATCGGTATGGCGAGCGACTGGTGTGTACGTGGTGCCTTCTTCCTGTATCGTTTCATGAGTGGGAAGTGGCTGTCACACTCGGTGATCGAGCATCCGGCAGAAGAACACAGCTAGGCGTGAGGCCACCGGGTGTCGGCAGAAGCATTGCCCTGCTGCGCACTGGGATGCGATCGTATCTCGTCATCTCTATAACTATGTATATATTTGGAGGAGCCCTATGATTCAGGATATTTACCCACATAAGCTGATCAATCACTACGATCCATCGAAGACGGCGAAGCCGGAGAGCTTCGTACTGAACTTCGCCGGTGCACGCCGGGATGCCGTCTTACTGCGTATGCTGGATACGACGAGCTTCACCTTCCCGACCTTTCAGGAGGTGCAGGCGCAGGGAAACATCCCGGTCGAGACGAGTCATCTGATCTATCTGTTCACGGTGGACGAGGATGATTACTTCCTCCTGCCAGAGGTCGAGCTGAGTCTTCCGGGCTATACGCGGGCGACCCTGCATGATCTGCGCGAGTCCCTGGCCGGTCCGAAGTGGCGCCAGTTCATCAACAGCACGGCACTGCAGCTCAGCAACTGGTATCATCAGAACCGTTTCTGTGGCAGCTGCGGTTCCCGGACGAAGCTCGGAAAGATCGAGCGTGCGATCCGCTGCCCGGAGTGCGGACGCATCATCTATCCGCGTATCGTGCCGGCGGTCATCGTCGGCATCACCCACGGAGATGAGATCATCCTCACGAAGTATGCGCGCGGCTTCGCGCACTACGCGCTCGTCGCCGGCTTTACGGAGATCGGGGAGACCCTCGAGGAAACCGTGCAGCGGGAGGTGATGGAAGAGGTGGGGCTCAAGGTGAAGAACATCCGCTACTATAAGTCACAGCCGTGGGGCATCGTCGATGATATCCTGATGGGCTTTTTCTGTGATGTGGATGGCGATCCGACGATCACGATGGATCAGAGCGAGCTGAAGCTGGCCTCCTGGTTTAAGCGGGAGGAGATCGTCCTGCAGCCGGATGATTTCAGTCTGACGAATGAGATGATGTGTCTCTTTAAGGACGGAAAGGAGCCGAGAGCGTGAAGAAGATACTGCTTTTATGTACCGGGGGCACGATCGCCTCGGTGAAGACAGAGGACGGCCTGAAGCCGGCGCTGACCGCGGAGGAGCTGCTGAGCTACGTACCGGAGGTGAAGCGCTTCTGCGACGTGGATGTGCTCCAGGTCTGCAACATTGACTCGACCAACATGGCACCAGAGGTCTGGGGACAGATCGTGCATGCGGTCAATGAAAACTACGACCGCTACGATGGCTTCGTCATCACGCACGGCACGGATACCATGGCCTACAGCTCGGCGGCGCTCAGCTATATGATTCAGAATGCGCGGAAGCCGATTGTGATTACGGGCTCTCAGAAGCCGATCAACATCGACGGCACCGACGCGAAGGATAATCTGCGGGACAGTATCGTCTATGCCTGCGACAGCTACTCTCAGAACGTGTCACTCGTGTTCGACGGCAATGTCATCGCCGGTACGCGGGCGAAGAAGATGATGGCGCGCTCGTTTAACGCGTTTCACAGTGTGAATTTCCCGGTGCTGGCGCGGATTCAGGATGGACATATCATCCGCTATATCCCGTATGAGCCGATCCGGAAGCCGGTCGAGTTTCAGGAGACAGTGTCGGATGCGATCTGCATCATGAAGCTGATCCCGGGCTCGCGGCCGGAGCTGCTGGCGTACCTCTTCGATAATTATGACTGCATCGTCATCGAGTCCTTCGGCGTCGGCGGTATCCCGGACCAGCTGCTCGACAAGTTCTATGCCGAGATGGAGAAGTGGGCAGCGAAGGGGAAGTTCATCGTGATGGCGACGCAGGTCGTGAATGAGGGCTCCAACATGGAGATCTACCAGGTCGGTCAGAAGGTGAAGAAGGATTTCAATCTCATCGAGGCCTACGATATGACCCTCGAGGCGACGATCACGAAGCTCATGTACCTGATGGCACGCTATCCGAAGGATTACACACAGATCCGAAAGGGCTTCTACACCCCGGTGAACAACGATATCCTCTGCGCGTTCGAGGAAGCCTGAAGAAACAGAACCTCCGGCGGCAGCCCCTAAAAGGCTGGTCGCCGGAGGTTCTGTCTATCAGGCCATCGGGAGCTCGACGCGGAAGGTGTTGATGCCCTCGGCAGATTCGGCCCAGATACGGCCTTTATGATTTTTTACGATGTTCTCGGCGATGGAGAGGCCGAGGCCGTAGCTGTGATTCATCGCACGGGCTTCGTCGACCGGGCGTACCGCCCAGCGCGCGAAGAAGATGCTGATGACGAGGAAGCTGGCGAAGCTGCCGAGGCCGATGATGACGCAGGTCCGGTAGAGGTTCTGCATCGTCGCGATCTCGGAGGAGATATCCATGAAGATGATGATCTGGCCATCCGTGGACGCAGGTTCGGCCTCCGCCGGTCTGTCCGGCACGTGAACTTCAGCTCCGCCGTCGCTGTCTGCAGGGGCGTCTTCACCGGCAGACGACGAGGTCGCTTCGGCGGTCGGCGCCGTCTCCGGCACCGGATTTCTGTCCGGCGTTTTTCCGTAAGACCACTTCCTCGCGCCGCTTCGATAGTAGCGGAGATTATAGTCGCGGAGGTCGCCGACCTTTTCTTCACTGGCGGTCGCCGCGCTGACGAGCTCCTCGAGGACGGCTTCCGAGCCTTCCCGCGTCAGATCATAGTAGTCGCCATCCATGTCGACGATCTTCCCATCCGCGTCGATCAGTACACGGAAGAACGGAAGCAGTATGTTCATCGTCTTGCTCCGTGAGCGTCAAGAAGCTGCTCGTCCGTGCCGGTGACTATGTGAGCGTCGGTACGGCTATCTTCTCGATGGACGCCGAGGATGCGAGCGACATCCTGAAGACCTACAAGAACAAGGTCTCCGATGCGAAGTCCTCCCTCGAGAATGCACAGTCGAACCTCGACACGACGACCGACAATTACGAAAACTATACGATCACCGCACCGATTTCCGGTACCGTCACGACGAAGAACGTCAATGTCGGCGAGAATGTGCAGAACGGAAACTCTGCGACCGCACTGGCCGTCATCTATGACCTTTCCGAGGTCACCTTCGAGATGAACATCGATGAGCTCGATATCTCGAACGTGAAGGTCGGACAGAAGGTCGAGGTCACGGCAGATGCCTTCGAGGATCAGACCTTCGAGGGCACCGTCACGAAGGTGTCCATGGAGGGTACGGCGGCGAACGGTGTCACCTACTATCCGGTCACCGTCACGATGACGGAGTACGGTGATCTGCTCCCGGGCATGAACGTCACCGGCGTCATCAACCTCGATGAGGCGGAGGATGCACTCGCGATTCCGGTGGATGCACTCCAGCGTGGCAACAAGGTCTATGTAAAGGATTCCACGACGTCGAAGAAGGCCGAGCCTTCCACTCAGGGTACCGCTGCTGCAGGTGATGGAAAGCCGGAAGGTACAGCAGATGGCCAGCCGGAAGGAAATGCAGCGGGCGAGAAGCCGACGAATGCCGAGAAGTCGACGGATACAAAGAGCTCCGGTAAGAGTGAAACGTCCGGCGATCAAAATACGAAGAGCAGCAATGTGCCGGAGGGCTTCCACGAAGTTGCGGTCACCACGGGTCTCACCTCCGACGAGTACGTCGAGATCCTGTCCGGTGATCTCTCCGAAGGCGATGAAGTCTATATTTCACAGTCCAGCGTCAGCAGCTCAACTGACACGATGATGCCAGGCATGGGCGGCGGCATGGGTGGTGGTAACCCAGGTGGTGGCAGCATGGGTGGTGCTAACGCTGGCGGCAGTAGTAATCGCGGCGGCATGGGTGGCGCTAACCCAGGTGGCGGCGCTCCGATGGGTTAAACGGAGGTGATGCTATGAGTGTGATCAATAAAGTCGACGAATACGCCGAAAATCACGAGGAAATCGCGAAGCTGCGGGCCGCGCAGGCGGCCCAGGGCGTCGATGGTGCAGCCGGTCCCTATATCCCGCCGGAGCATGACGGGGAGGTGCCTTTCCTGCAGCTCGAAGACATTTACAAAATCTACCAGATGGGTTCCGAGGAGGTGCATGCGAACGACGGTATCAGCGTAAACATCTACCATGGGGAATTCGTCGCCATCGTCGGCAAGTCCGGTTCTGGCAAGTCGACCCTCATGAACATCATCGGTGCCCTCGATGTGCCGACGAAGGGAGAGTATCTGATTCAGGGGGTCGACACCTCCCACATGGCAGACGACGAGCTCGCCGCCATCCGGAATCATAAGATCGGCTTCATCTTCCAGCAGTACAACCTGCTTCCGAAGGATAATCTCGTGGACAATGTCTCCCTGCCGCTCCTCTATGCCGGACTCTCGAAGTCGGATCAGCGGAAGCGTGCGATGAAGCAGCTCGAGCGGGTCGGCCTCGCGGACAAGTGGATGCAGCATCCGGCCCAGCTCTCCGGCGGTCAGCAGCAGTGTGTGTCTATCGCGCGTGCCCTCGCCGGTGATCCGGAGCTCATCCTCGCGGATGAGCCGACCGGTGCGCTGGACACGAAAACCTCCCGCCAGGTCATGGGCTTTTTACAGGATATCAATCAGGACGGAACGACCGTCGTCATGATCACGCACGATAAAGCGCTGGCCCTCGGTGCGAAGCGTCGGACGATTCTCTCGCAGTTCGTCATCGAGGCCGCCGTCACGAGCTCCCTGGGTGGCTTCATCGGCATCGCCGTCGGCTTCGTCGGCACGAGTGCTGCCGGAAAAATCATGGGGATCGATGCCTCGCCGACCTTCCTTTCGGTGCTGGTCTCCTTCATGGTCTCTGTGATGATCGGTCTCATCTTCGGCTATCTTCCGGCCCGTCGTGCCGCGGCGCTGAACCCGATCGACGCGCTCCGCTCGGATTGATGCACACGTATTCTGTGCGCCTCTTTCACGACGTTCCGGTACACAAGGGGGTCTGACCCCGATAAACGGGGTCAGACCCCTTTCATTGACGAGAGGCCGGTACTGGCCGTTTTTCGTGAAGTTTCTGTTTGCAATTCGGGGGGAGCGGTGGTATTATTTTTGTGTTTTTATTTTCTGAGCGATGCATGGATGCAGATGCCGGAAAACGAATCTATATTTAATATGATGTGAGGTGGCAATGGCGTCACAGGGGCAAGGAAGAGTGTCCCTGCGTTAGGTCACCTCTTTTTTTGTGCATCGCTGCCGGCGTTACTGTGGGTGGTGATTGCATGGCGCATGAGGCATTGGCCTGCTTCATGGGGGATCATGAAAGGGGAGCATATGATCAAGTACGTATTTGTCACCGGTGGCGTCGTTTCCGGACTCGGAAAGGGTATCACAGCCGCTTCGCTCGGTCGTCTTCTGAAGGCCCGTGGCTATAAGGTTACCATGCAGAAGTTCGACCCGTATATCAATATCGATCCGGGTACGATGAACCCGATTCAGCATGGTGAGGTTTTCGTCACGGATGATGGTACGGAGACGGACCTCGATCTGGGTCACTACGAGCGTTTCATCGACGAGTCTCTGGATCACAGAAGCAATGTCACCTCCGGTAAGGTCTACTGGTCGGTCCTCAACAAGGAGCGCCACGGCGAGTATGAGGGACACACCGTGCAGGTCATCCCGCACATCACGAACGAGATCAAGAGTGATTTCTATCATTCAGATGACAAGAACGAGGATCGCATCGCCATCATCGAGGTCGGTGGTACCGTCGGTGATATCGAGTCCCAGCCGTTCCTCGAGGCGATCCGTCAGTTCCAGCAGGAGGTCGGTCATGAGAATGCCATCATGATTCATGTGACGCTGATTCCGTACCTGCATGCGTCGGAGGAGCTGAAGACGAAGCCGACGCAGATGAGCGTACGTGAGCTCCAGCGACTCGGCCTCCAGGCGGACATCCTCGTCTGCCGTACCGAGTATCCGATTCCACAGGAGATTCGTGAGAAGATCGGCCTCTTCTGTAATGTGCCGGCGAACCATGTACTGCAGAACACGAACGCGGAGTTCATCTACGAGGTGCCGCTCATGATGGAGCACGAGCATCTCGCGCAGTCGGTCCTCGAGTGTCTCCACCTGCCGTGCCCGGAGCCGGATCTCTCCGACTGGACACATATGGTCGAGAATCTGCGTCATCCGAGCCGTGAGACGGTCATCGCCATCGTCGGCAAGTATACGCAGCTGCATGATGCCTACCTCAGTGTCGTGGAGGCCCTGAAGCATGGTGGCATCGCCAATCGTGCGAAGGTGAAGATCCGCTGGGTGGATTCTGAAGAGCTCGAGAAGTCCGGCGCAGAGACGCTGCTCGCCGGAGTCAATGGTATTCTGGTTCCGGGCGGTTTCGGCTCCCGTGGCATCGAGGGCATGATCATGGCAGCACAGTACGCGCGTGAGCATAAGATTCCGTACCTCGGCATCTGCCTCGGTATGCAGATTGCGATCATCGAGTTCGCGCGGGATGTGCTCGGCTGGGCAGATGCCAACTCGACGGAGTTCGATCCGAACACCGAGCATCCGGTGATCGACCTGATGCCGGAGCAGAAGAGCGTCACGGATCTCGGCGGCACGATGCGTCTCGGCGCATATCCGTGCGTACTGAGCGACGGTTCGAAGGCCCATGCCCTCTATGGTACGACACAGATCTCCGAGCGTCACCGTCACCGTTATGAGGTCAATAATGACTTCCGCGCAGAGCTCGAGGAAGCCGGTATGCAGCTCGTCGGTCAGTCACCGGACGGCCATATCGTAGAGATGATCGAGCTTTCGGATCATCCGTACTTCGTCGCTACCCAGGCGCACCCGGAGTTCAAGTCCCGCCCGAACAACGCGCATCCGCTGTTCCGCGGTCTCATCGAGGCGTCTCTTCGTAGATAATTTTCACTCAGGGCCCTTCGGGGCCCTTTTTATATTTACGTGTGTTCATATGATGATTTACGTGTTGACACCTGTGTTATTCTAGAGAACGCGATAAAGAATGACATAAAGGAGAGTAAACATTAGATGGAAATGATTTTAGACGCGTTGTTCGATGCGGTACTGGATACAGCGAAGCTGATTCCGTTCCTTTTGATCACCTATATGGGGATGGAGTACCTCGAGCATAAGGCAGAGAAGCATACGACGGGGATGCTGGAGAAGGCCGGTCACTTCGGTCCGCTGATCGGAGCGGCTGTGGGTATCCTGCCGCAGTGTGGCTTCTCGGCGGCAGCCTCCAGTCTGTTTGCGGGCGGCGTGATCTCGGTCGGCACCCTGATCGCCGTCTTCCTGTCGACCTCCGATGAGATGCTGCCGATTTTTATCTCGGAGGGTGTGCATCCGGCGACGATGCTGCGGATTCTGGCGACGAAGGCGATCCTGGGTCTCATCAGTGGTTTCCTGCTCGACGTCTTCATGCGGCATGGCCGCCATACGAAGGCACCGGAGAAGCATATTCACGATCTCTGTGTGCATGAGCACTGTGACTGCGACGATGATGAAGAGGAAGAGCTTCATACAGAGGCGGCGCATACGCACGAGGCCAATGCAGACGACCACACACATCGTCATGTCGCAGAGGAGCACCAAAGCCACGAGCATGCAGCTGCCCACGCCCATGCAGGACATCATCATCACCATCATCAGAAGGGCTTCATGGGCATCGCCATGCCGGCACTCCATCATACGGTTCAGATCACCGGCTTCATCTTCTTCATCACCCTGATCATCACGCTCCTCGTCGAGGGCATCGGTGCCGAGGCCCTCGGTCACTTCCTCTCCGGAAAGCCGATCGTCGGTGTCTTCCTGGCCGGCGTCGTCGGTCTGATCCCGAACTGTGCTGCGTCCGTCAGCATCACCCAGCTGTACCTGATGGGGATACTGAACGCCGGGCAGATGATGGCCGGTCTCCTGGTCGGTGCCGGTGTCGGACTGCTCGTTCTGTTCCGTACGAATGATCATCCGAATGAGAATCTCCGGATTACGATCATGCTGTATGGGCTCGGTGTCTTCTGGGGGCTCGTGATCGAGTATCTGGGCATCGTATTCTGATGACGGATACGTAAAAATCTTAAATACGGATGCGCTTTTAATTTTTTCGTTTACTTTTTGATTCCAGCCGACTACTATAAATATAAGAACTTTCAATCAGAAAGAGAAGGGCGGGAAGACGTATGCCGACAGATGAAAAGCGTATCGTTATACAGATGCTGGGGCAGTTTGCTGTTTCGGTAGATGGGCAGCAGCTCTACTTCGGAGAAAACAGTAAGGCGAATTTTCTGAAGCTGATCCAGGTGATTTTCTTACATCATGAGACCGGAATCGCGAAGCGGGAGCTGATCGACTATGTATTCGCTTATAAGGAGCTGCTGGATGAAAACAACAGCCTGAATAATCTGCTTCATCAGGCACGGACGCAGCTGAAAAAAAGCGGGATGCCAGGGAAGCGCTATATCGAAGGCAAGAAGGGCATATATACACCAGAGCGGCCGGAGGGCTATCGCTTTTCGTATGATTTCGCAGACTTCCGACGACTCTGTCAGAGGGCCCAGGAGGCCGTCGCACCGGAAGAGAAGGCGGCCCTCTACGAGCAGGCTGGTGCGCTGTACCAGGGCGAGCTTCTGCCGGATTTTGCGACCGAAAACTGGGTCATCGTCGAGTCTATCCGACTGAAGGAAAGCTATGATGAGCTGGTACGCTTCCTCGGTGATTTTTACCGTAAAAAGCAGGATTATGATCATTTATACCAGCTGTATGCCCAGGCGGCCCGGATTTACCCGGAGAGCGGCTGGCAGATTCAGCTGATCGATGCGATGATTCTGAAGAAACAGACGAAGGAAGCCTATGAGCTGTATAATAAAACCGCCCACTACTATCTGGACGAGCTGGAGGTTCCACTTCCGGATGAGCTCGTGCAGTGCTACGCCCGCATCTATGAGGAGCTGAAGGTCGTGTCGGAGAACATCGGAGATATCCAGGCGGATATTCTGAAGCGGGATGCGGCACTGAAGAGCGGTGAGGATACGGAGCCGCGGACCGGTTCCTACTACTGTGCGTACGCAAGCTTCATCGATGTCTATAATGTGCTTCGTCGGAATATGTCCCGCCGTGGCAGCAGCATCTTCATGATGCTCTGTACCCTCGTCGATTACGAGGGAAAGCCGATTCAGAATCCGGAAAAGCTGAACGCACGCTCTGAGGCGCTGAAGCAGGCACTGTATGAAGGACTGCGTCAGGGCGATGTGTTTACGAAGTACAGCTCGAGCCAGTATCTGCTCCTGCTGATCGGTACGAAAAAGGAGGACTGCAGCATCATCTATCAGCGCCTCGCACGGAAGCTGAAGGAGCTGACCGGACCACGCGCAGAGCTTCGCTATCGCATCGTATCGCTCGCTGAGATCCCGGCTGTCCTGGACAAAACGAAAAATGTTGAAAATGGTTAGTGCAAAATAATCAGAAACTGTATAAAATAGTGTATCTGTCTGAGTTTATCTGAAATATCGCTTTACCTTCGATGTTTCAGATATGGAATGACAGATACACTTTTTTTATGGGGGAAAACACTATGGGTAAACGGGAAGGCTTTAAGTCCCGCATCGGCTTCATCCTGGTCAGTGCCGGATGTGCCATCGGCATCGGAAACGTATGGAAGTTTCCTTATCTCGTCGGACAGAACGGCGGCGGTATCTTCGTGCTGTTCTATCTGATTTTTCTGGTCATCATGGGGATCCCGGTGCTCACGATGGAGCTCGCCGTCGGACGGGCATCGCATAAGAGTGCCGTGCGCGCCTATGAGGCACTGGAACCGAAGGGAAGTAAGTGGCATATTCATGGCTGGTTTGCGACCGCTGGTTCCTATCTTTTGATGATGTACTACACGACGGTATCCGGCTGGATGCTGTCCTACTTCTTCAAGTTCATCCTGGGCGTCTTCGATGGCATCCGCACGGAAGCCGCTGATGAGGTCTTTGCGAAGCTGATGAACGCTCCGGAAGAGATGATGCTGAGCATGGCCGTGACCGTACTGGTCGGCTTCCTGGTCTGCTCCTTCGGCCTTCAGAAGGGTCTCGAGAAGGTGACGACGGTTATGATGACGGCATTGCTCGCACTCATCGTCGTACTGGCCTTCCACAGCCTGACGCTTCCGAACTCGGCGGAGGGCACACGCTTCTACCTGGTTCCGAGCCTCGCGCGTGTCGCAGAGCAGGGCGGCGGCAGTATGCTGAAGGGACTCGGCTCCGTGATCTCCGCCGCGATGAATCAGGCCTTCTTCACACTGAGCCTCGGCATCGCATGCATCGAGATCTTCGGTTCCTATATGTCGGACGATTATACACTGGTCGGCGAGTCTGCGCGTATCTGCGTGCTTGATACCTTCGTCGCGATCATGTCCGGTCTGATCATCTTCCCGGCCTGCTTCGCCTTTAACGTGCAGCCGGATGCCGGTCCGAGTCTGATTTTCCTGACCCTGCCGAAGGTGTTTATGAATATGGCGGGTGGACGCCTCTGGGGCGCCATGTTTTTCCTGTTCATGAGCTTCGCAAGCTTCAGCACCGTCATCACCGTCTTCGAGAATCTGCTCTCGACCTCCATCGACAACTTCGGATGGGAGCGAAAGAAGGCTGTCTACCTGAACTGCATCTTCGTGCTGCTCGCCAGTGTGCCGTGCGTTCTGGGCTTTAATCTCTGGTCAGATCTCCATATCATCGGTGCCCGTGGCGTCCTGGATTCCGAGGATTTTATCGTATCAAACATCCTGCTTCCGGCCGGTTCGCTCATCTACCTTCTGTTCTGTGTGAGCCGCTGGGGCTGGGGCTTCGATCACTACCTCGCAGAGTGCAACAAGGGGGAGGGCCCGAAGCTGCCGGCCGCCATCCGGCCGTACTTCCAGTTCGTCCTTCCGGTACTGATTCTGATCATTCTGATCCAGGGACTGCTCTGAGCTGTTCGCTGAATCACACGAAAAGCCTTGCATTGTCCTGAGGACCGTGCTATAAATATAGAGTATTTGTTGACTAGTTAAAGGAGCAGGCGTTTCGCCCGCTCCTTTAACTTAAGTTTAGAGGAAAATTCAATGCAGGCAAAGGGCAACTATACTGAAAGAGTAAAAACGTACCTCGACAGCTTCTGTCCAAAGGAGGGCTACGGAGTCGACAGCGTTACCTTCACTTATGAGAATAATGAGTGGTATCTGCGTGCGTTCATCTATCGTCTCGACGAGGTGGACATGACCGTAAACGACTGTGCGAAGGTATCCAGACGGCTTTCCAAATGGCTGGACCAGGAGGATTTCATCGATGAGCAGTACATGCTGGAGGTATGTTCGCTCGGATTCAAGGATCAGCCTGGCAATGAAGATGTGATTCCAGAGGATGTCGAAGAGGAGGAAGCGGCGGTCGATGAAGGCGCCGCTGCAGATTCCGAAGACAGCCATGAAGATACAAATGAAGATACACTTACCGGGAGGGGTAAAAACTAATGAACACTGAACTCAGCGAAGCACTCGATTTACTGGAAAAGGAGAAAGGAATCTCGAAGCAGTCTCTCATCGAGGCGATCGAGCTGTCACTCCAGACTGCATGCAAGAACCATTTCGGTTCTGCCGATAATGTGCGTGTCAACGTAGATCCGGACACCTGTGATTATTCCGTCATCGCGGATAAGACCGTCGTAGAGGAAGTTTTCGATAAGAACACAGAAATCTCACTCGCCGATGCCAGACTGATCAATCCGGCCTACACGCTGGGCTCCATCGTTCCGGTGAAGGTGGATTCCAAGAGCTTCGGACGTATCGCGACCCAGAACGCAAAGGGCGTGATCGTACAGAAGATCCGTGAGGAGGAGCGTAAGGTGCTCTATAAGGAGTACTACTCCATGGAGAAGGAGGTCGTGACTGGTACCGTCGAGCGGGATACCGGACGTTCTGTCATCGTAAATCTCGGCAAGGTCGATGGCTATCTCGCAGAGAACGAGCAGATCAAGGGCGAGACCCTCGTGACGAACGAGCGCATCAAGGTGTATGTGGTCGAGGTAAGAGATATGCCGCGTGGTCCGCGTGTCATGATCTCGAGAACGCATCCGGAGCTTGTAAAGCGTCTGTTCGAGGATGAGGTCGCCGAGGTTCGTGACGGTACCGTCGAGATCAAGGCAATCGCACGTGAGGCCGGCTCCAGAACGAAGATGGCGGTCATGTCCCACGATCCGGATGTCGATCCGGTAGGTGCATGCGTCGGTCTGAACGGTTCCCGTGTAAACGCCATCGTCGATGAGCTTCACGGTGAGAAGATCGATATCATCAACTATGATGAGAACCCGGCGTACCTGATCGAGAACGCACTGTCACCGGCGAAGGTGATCGCGGTCATCGCCGATCAGGATAACAACGAGGCGATGGTTATCGTGCCGGATAATCAGCTGAGCCTGGCCATCGGTAAGGAGGGTCAGAACGCACGTCTCAGCGCGAAGCTGACCGGCTATAAGATCGATATCAAGTCGGAGTCCCAGGCACAGGAGCAGGGCATCTTCGACGAGATGGGTATCGACTATCAGAGTGAGGGCGCCGAGGGCGAGTATGAGGACGATATCGCATACGACGAGACGACTTCGGAGGATGAGAACGAGTAACGAAGATGAAGAAGGTACCTGAGAGAACCTGTATCGGTTGTGGTGAAAAGAAAGAGAAGAAGGAGCTGATCCGGATCGTACATGAGCCGGAGGGCAGCTTCTCGATCGATCCGAGCGGCCGGAAGAATGGTCGTGGCGCATACATCTGTAAGAATCCGGAGTGCCTCGAGAAGGCATTCCGGCGGAAGGCTCTGGAGCGGTCCTTTAAGGAAGCGATCACGAAGGAGACCCTGGATACACTGAGAGAGGAACTGGAGCAGCTTGACAGATAAAATCTATGGATTGCTCGGACTGTGTCAGCGGGCCGGGAAATGTAAAAGCGGTGAGTTCGCCGTGGAGAAGTCCATCAAAAGTGGCAAATCATTTCTCGTGATCATCCCGGAGGATGCATCCGATAATACGAAAAAGAAGTTTAAAAATATGACCACCTATCGCAGTGTGCCATATCAGGAACTGGGCACCAAGGAAACGCTGGGGCACCAGCTGGGACGATCCGAACGATCGTCGATAAGCATTGAAGATCAGGGCTTCGCCCAGGCGATGATCAAATATATTGACGGAGGTAATGTGAATGTCAGATGATAACCAGAAAGATTTGGGAATGAACAGCAGGGAAGGAAGTAAGGATAAGTCGAAGGCAGGAGATGCGCCTAAGAAAAAGAAACTTGCTGTTGTTTTCCATTCGCAGAATTCCGCAAATCATAAAAATCGCCCACTGGGCTCGAAGTTCGGCACCGCTGCATCTCAGGGCGCACGGAAGTCGCAGGAGGCAGAGAAGCCGGCACGGAAGGCCAGCCCGAATGGTCGTCCGCTGCCACCTGGAACCGCACGCGTAACACCGCTGAAGGAGCTCAATGAGATCCAGAAGCGTCAGGAGGCCGAGGAGGCAAGAGCAGAGGCGGCACGGAAGTCTGCAGAGGAAGAGGCCGCACGGAAGGCGGCGGAAGAAGCTGCAAAGGCAGCCGCAGCCGCGAAGGCCCTCGCAGAGCATGCGAAGGAAGCGCAGGCGAAGCCAGCCGCAGAGCGCCCGGCACGTCCGGCAGAGCGCCCACAGGGTGGCCGCAGCTTCGGTGATCGCCCGCAGGGGACACGCTCCTTCGGTGACCGTAACGGTCAGAGAAGCGGTGATCGTCCGCAGGATGGCCCTTCCTTCGGTGATCGCAATGGTCAGCAGCGACCATTCGGTGATCGTAATGGCCAGAGAAGCGGTGATCGTCCGCAGGGCAGCCGTCCATTCGGCGACCGCAATGGTCAGCAGAGACCGGGTCAGCGTCCGGCAGGTGCCGGTTTCGGTACGAGACGTCCGGCAGGCGCAGGTGCTGCACCAGCCGTCGATGTCGCTTCGAAGCCGACTCAGAACCGCGTAGCGCATAAGCCGGTGGCCGGAAAGACCTTCGGAAATAAGAATTTCGATAACGAGAAGGCAGAGGCAGCAAAGCGGAACCGGAACAACCGTAAGCAGAACAAGTATACGGCAGAGCAGTCCTACGAGAGAGCCGATGAGGTCTCCTACAAGAAGAAGACCGGCAAGGGCGCGTTCATCAAGCCGGAGGTTGTGAAGCCGGTAGAGGAGGAGATCAAGTCCATCACGATTCCTGAGGTGATCACCATCAAGGATCTTGCGGACAAGATGCGCATCAAGGCGGCTGAAATCATCAAGAAGCTCTTTATGCAGGGTAAGATGGTTACCCTGAACACAGAGATCTCCTACGAGGATGCAGAGAACATCGCGGTTGATTATGAGATCCTCTGCGAGAAGGAGGAGAAGGTCGATGTCATCGCCGAGCTCGTAAAGGATGAAGTCGAGGACTCCGATGACGAGATGGTCACCAGACCGCCTGTCGTCTGCGTTATGGGTCACGTCGATCATGGTAAAACCTCCATCCTCGATGCCATCCGTAATACAAATGTGACCTCACGCGAGGCCGGTGGTATCACACAGTCCATCGGTGCTTACCAGGTAAAGGTCAATGTAAATGACGAAGACAGAGTCATCACCTTCCTCGATACACCGGGCCACGAAGCCTTCACCGCGATGCGTATGCGTGGTGCACAGTCGACCGATATCGCTGTACTCGTCGTCGCATCGGATGATGGTGTCATGCCGCAGACCGTGGAAGCAATCAACCACGCAAAGGCCGCCAACACACCGATCATCGTAGCCATCAATAAGATGGATAAGCCGACGGCAAACCCGGATAAGGTAAAGCAGGAGCTGATGAAGTATGACCTCATCCCGGAGGAGTATGGCGGAGATGTCATCTGTGTTCCGGTATCTGCGAAGACCGGTATGGGCATCGATGACCTGCTCGAGAATATCATTCTCCAGGCGGATGTGATGGAGCTGAAGGCAAACCCGAACCGTGCAGCGTATGGCGTTGTCATCGAGGCAGAGCTCGACCGCGGCAAGGGCCCGGTTGCACGTCTCCTCGTGCAGAAGGGAACGCTTCACCAGGGCGATGTCGTCGCCGTCGGTTCTGCATACGGTAAGGTTCGTGCGATGACCGACGATAAGGGTAAGCGCATCAAGAAGGCCGTACCTTCACAGCCGTGTGAGATCCTCGGTCTCAGCTCTGTTCCAAATGCGGGCGAGATCTTCCAGGTGAAGGACAACGAGAAGGAGGCCAAGGCCTATGCTGCCGCCTTCGTCACGGAGAGCAAGCAGAAGATGGTCGAGGAGTCCAAGAAGAAGGTATCCCTCGATGCACTCTTCGATCAGATCAAGGCCGGCGAGATCAAGGAGCTTCCGCTCGTGGTCAAGGCCGACGTTCAGGGTTCTGTAGAGGCCGTCAAGGATGCGCTTGAGAAGATCCGAAACGAGGAGGTAGCCGTAAAGGTTATCCACTCCGGTGTCGGTGCGATCAACGAGTCCGATGTCGTACTCGCAAGTGCGTCGAACGCCATCGTCATCGGTTTCGATGTCAAGCCGGATGCGACCGCACGTGAAATCGCAGAGCGTGAGCATGTCGATGTTCGTCTCTATGACATCATCTATAAGGCAACCGAGGATATCGAGAATGCGATGAAGGGCATGCTGGCCCCTGTCTTCGAGGAGAAGGTGATCGGCCACGCCGAGATCCGTCAGATCTTCAAGGCGTCCGGTGTCGGCAACATCGCAGGATGTATGGTCAAGGACGGTCTCGTACAGAGAGGTGCCAAGGCCCGCATCTTCCGCGGCCCGAAGCAGGATAAGATCTGGGAGGGCGCAATCGCATCTGTAAAGCGCTTCAAGGATGATGTAAAGGAAGTCAAGGCCGGCTACGAGTGTGGTCTTGTATTCGAGGGCTTCAATGAGATCGAGCTTGAGGATTATGTTGAAGCATATGTAATGGAAGAGGTTAAGCGTTGAAAAAAGGTTCTGTAAAAAATACAAGAATTAACGCAGAGGTCATGCGAGAGCTTTCCGTAGCGATCCGTGACCTGAAGGATCCGCGTGTGTCCCCGATGACGTCGGTCACCGACGCCGAGGTCACACCGGACCTCCAGTACTGTAAGGTATATATCTCTGTGCTCGGCAGTGAGGAATCGCTTGCGAAGACCATGGAGGGCCTGAAGGCCGCCAGTGGCTTCCTGCGCCGTGAGCTTGCACAGACCGTCAATCTCCGGCACACACCAGAGCTTCAGTTCGTCGCTGATCACTCCATCATGTATGGAGCGCATATGGACGAGCTGATCCGTAAGGTGAATGAAGAGGATGCAGCGAAGCGCAGTCTGGAGGCGGACGCTTCGGTATCCGCAGAGGATACAGAGGATTCTTCGGAAGCGCCGTCGGACGAAGCGTAATCACGCTTGATATGTTGATATATGGAGAAGGTACGATTGATGAATGAATTTCAGCAGATGATTAATAGGGCAGACAGTATCTGCATCCTGGGCCATACGAACCCGGACGGGGACTGTCTCGGCTCAACCCTGGGCACGAAGCATTATATTCTGAATCAGTATCCTGATAAGAAGGTGAATGTTTACCTGCAGATTGCAAACGAAAAGTATGATTTCCTTCCGGGCATCGATACCATCGTGCATACACCTTCCGATCGGAAGTATGATCTCTGTATTATCTGTGACTGTAACGGCTATGATCGTGTCGGCGATTTCCGAAGCCTCGCAGAGAATGCGAAGGAGCTGTTTGTGGCGGATCATCACGTTCCGGGCGCACAGCAGTTCCCGCATGGCTCCATCCGCCCGGATGCTTCGAGTGCCTCCGAGGTCGTCTATGATCTGATGGATACGAGCTACATCGATGCAAAGGTAGCCGAGTGCCTCTATCTCGGCATCGCACATGATACCGGCATCTTCAAGTACAGCTGCACTTCGCAGCATACGATGGAAATCGCCGGCTTCCTGATGGCGAAGGGCATCGATTTCTGCCGGATCGTCGACGACAGCTACTATACGAAAACCTATGCACAGCAGCAGGTACTTGGTCGCGTACTGATGGAAAGCCTGATGCTGATGGATCATCGCTGTATCGCCGGCTGGCTGACCTGTACGGATATGAAGTTCTACCAGGTCACCTCCCGGGATGTAGACAGTGTCGTCAGCACCATGCGGGAGACGAGAGGCATCGACTGTGCGATGTTCATGTATGAAATGAGCAATCAGAACTTCAAGGTCAGTCTCCGGAGTAATAATAACCAGCTGGATGTAGCGAAGGTGGCGATGACCTTCGGTGGTGGTGGCCACAAAATGGCCGCCGGCTGTACACTTCAGGGCTCCTACCATGATGTGATGAACAACATTACGAAGGAGCTTTCGAAGCAGATGGATGCACCGGATTTCGTATCCAATCGGCTTTAAGGGAACTATGGACGGAATTATCAATGTTTATAAAGAGAAGGGCTGGACGAGCTTCGACGTCACGAAGAAGCTTCGTGCCATCCTTCATGAAAAGAAAATAGGACATACCGGCACCCTCGACCCGATGGCCGAGGGTGTACTGGTGATCTGTGCCGGCACGGCGACGAAGCTGGTCTCCTCGATCGAAGCGACGGAAAAGGTCTATGAGGCGGAGATGAAGCTCGGCATCCTGACCGATACCGAGGATACGACCGGAACGATTCTCAGCGAGCATCCGGTCGATATCAGCGAAGAGGAGCTCCGCGCAGCCGCGCAGAGCTTCGTCGGCTCTTATGACCAGATTCCGCCGATGTACAGTGCGAAAAAGGTGAACGGACAGAAGCTCTACGACCTCGCCCGGCAGGGAAAGGTCATCGAGCGGAAGCCGAACCGCATCACCATCCACGACATCACGGTCGACAGCATTGACCTCCCATACGTACGGATGACCGTCACCTGCTCGAAGGGCACCTATATCCGTACACTGATCAAGGATATCGGGGAGAAGCTCGGCTGTGGTGCCGCGATGTCTGCACTGAAGCGTACACGTGTCGGTCAGTTCTCGATCTCCGACAGCCGGACCATCGAGGAGATCGCCGGTTATGAGGCGCGGGGCGAGCTGATCCGTATCGTGAAGCCACCGATGTACGTCCCGGAGGCGGCGGTCGTTTCCTTCGGAAAGTTCGACGGCAGCCATCTCGGGCACCAGCTCATCTTCGAAAACATGTTCCGTATCGCGAAGGAAAAGCACCGGAAGACGGCGCTCCTGACCTTCAGCGCAAATCCGACGGACGTCCTCACCGGCGTCCGTCAGGATACGATTTCGAGCAGCGAAGAGCACCTGACACGCCTTCGGAACCTCGGCTTCGACTATGTCTTTTCCTATCCTGTGAACCAGGAGACCATGGGTGTCTCTGCGGAGGATTTCCTGCGCACCGTCCTGGTCGAGGGGATGCACGCGTCGGATATCGTCGTGGGCACGGACTGTTCCTTCGGGTATAAGGCGCAGGGTACTGCCGCGCTCCTCGAAGCACGTGCACCGAAGTACGGCTACGCGGTCCATGTGATTCAGAA
The DNA here is from genome assembly GCF_046365365.1 of Oribacterium sp. P9. Taxonomy (NCBI): domain Bacteria; kingdom Bacillati; phylum Bacillota; class Clostridia; order Lachnospirales; family Lachnospiraceae; genus Oribacterium; species Oribacterium sp. P9. The sequence continues at coordinate 169,988 of NZ_JBKEIS010000001.1, forward strand.
AAAGGAAGTCCTCGATGAGAACGGACAGGAGCGCGAGATCTCCAGCAGCTTCATCCGCGAGGAGATCGAGAAGGGCAATGTCGAAAAGGCCGCCGAACTGCTCGGCCGTCATGTAGCGCTGAGCGGCACCGTGATGCGCGGAAAGGAGATCGGCGCGTCGATCGGCTTCCCAACCGCGAATATCCTCCCGAAGGAAGGAAAGCTGAATCCGAAGCCGGGCGTCTACATCACCCGTGTCCTGATCGGGCAACAGCTGTATCGTGGCATGACGAACGTCGGAAATAACCCGACCATCGCCGACGATAATCCGACCTCCATCGAGACCTATATCCTCGATTACCATGGCGACCTGTATGGAAAGAAGATCCGCGTCGAGTTTATGACCCGGCTTCGTGACCAGCATAAGTTCGCCTCGATCGACGAGCTGAAGGCGCAGCTTCAGAGGGATGTCGCAGCCACGGCAGCCTGGCCGATGGAGCTCGACCCGGGCAGGCTGAAATAACACGAAAAAAGACGGTATTTCGCTCAATGGGCGATTGACAAGCCGTGGCACTTCTGTTAAAGTACATTCGTATGCGCGTTGGCATGGTTGCGCGGAACTCCATCCGGCAGCTCTGTTAACGTAAGTCGTCACCATGCGTGACATAGTTTAACATCAGGAGGATTTACCATGATTTCCAAGGAGAAAAAGACAGCGATCATCGAGCAGTACGGCCGTAAGGCTGGTGACACAGGTTCACCAGAGGTTCAGATCGCCATTCTGACTGCACGTATCAACGAGCTCACTGAGCACCTTAAGAAGAACCCGAAGGATCACCACTCAAGACGTGGTCTTCTCATGATGGTTGGTCAGAGAAGAGGCCTTCTTGCTTACCTTCAGAAGAACGATCTGGACAGCTACAGATCCCTCATCGAGAAGCTCGGCATCAGAAAGTAATCTAAAACTCATAAAGAAAAAGGGCGGAGATACTTTTCTCCGTCCTTTTTTTATACTATAATCGTATGGACTATGTGCCTTTCTGCGATCGTGCACATGGATTTATCGAAATCATCGACAGGGAAGTATCCGAGACCACTGATGAGGCCCGGTTTTCAGCAGGAGCCCGACCCGCACGAAAAGGGAGCCTGATCAGTGTTTTTGGACCTCCCTGTCTATATAAAAGGAGGTACGAATGTACAAGAGTTATTCAATGGAACTCGCCGGCAGAACACTGACCGTCGATATCGGCCGTGTATGTGCCCAGGCAAATGGTGCAGCACTGATGCACTATGGTGATACGACCGTTCTGTCCACCTGTACCGCATCGGCACAGCCACGTGACGGTATCGATTTCTTCCCGCTCCAGGTGGAGTATGAGGAGAAGATGTATGCCGTAGGACAGTTCCCGGGTGGATTTAAGAAGAGAGAGGGCCGCGCAAGCGATAATGCGATCCTCACCTCCCGTGTCATCGATCGTCCGATGAGACCACTCTTCCCGAAGGATTTCCGTAACGATGTTCTGCTCGACAACCTCGTGATGTCCGTCGATCAGGACTGCTCACCAGAGCTTCTTGCGATGCTTGGTTCTTCCCTGGCAACCGCGATTTCCAACGTTCCATGGGATGGTCCATGCGCTTCCACACAGGTCGGCATGATCAACGGTGAGTTCATCATCAACCCGACCAACGCAGAGAAGACCGTATCCGATCTTAACCTGACCGTTGCTTCCACCCGTGATAAGGTGATCATGATCGAGGCCGGTGCAAACTGCATCTCCGATGATCAGATGATCGAGGCCATCTACAAGGCAGATGAGATCAACAAGCAGATCATCAGCTTCTTCGATTCCATCATCGCCGAGTGTGGTAAGGAGAAGACTCCGTATGAGAGCTATGCGGTTCCGCAGGCGCTCTTCGATAAGATCAAGTCCATCGTTCCAGAGGCGGAGATGGAGAACGCGGTATTCACCGATGATAAGCAGCAGCGTGATGCCAACATGGCCGAGGTGACCAGAAAGCTCGAGGAGGCACTCGCGGATGACGAGGATGCCCTTCAGCAGCTTCCAGATGCTGTATATCAGTATGAGAAGAAGACCGTTCGTAAGATGATCCTGAAGGATCATAAGAGACCGGATGGTCGTAAGATCGAGGAGATCCGTCCGCTCGAGGCAGAGGTGGATCTGATTCCGAGAGTCCATGGCTCCGCGATGTTCAAGCGTGGCCAGACCCAGATCCTCGATATCGTCACCTTGGCACCTCTTTCCGAGGTTCAGAAGGTGGAGGGACTCAATGAGTACATCACCGAGAAGCGTTACCTTCACCAGTATAACTTCCCTGGCTACTCTGTCGGTGAGGCGAAGGCCAGCCGTGGACCGGGACGTCGTGAGATCGGTCATGGCGCACTCGCTGAGAGGGCACTGCTTCCGGTTCTTCCTTCCGTTGAGGAGTTCCCATATGCGATCCGTGCCGTATCCGAGACCATGGAGTCCAACGGTTCGACTTCGATGGGTTCGACCTGTGCATCCTGCCTGTCTCTGATGGCAGCCGGTGTTCCGATCAAGGAGCCGGTAGCCGGTATCAGCTGCGGTCTCGTAACCGGTGACACCGATGATGACTACATCGTACTGACCGATATCCAGGGTCTCGAGGACTTCTTCGGCGACATGGACTTCAAGGTAACCGGTACACATGAGGGCATCACCGCGATCCAGATGGATATCAAGATTCACGGTCTCACCAGAGACATCGTGACCGAGGCGATCCACAGAGCTCACGAGGCACGTCTCGTCATCATGGATGGCGTTATGAAGGATGCCATCGCCGCTCCGCGTGCCGAGCTTTCCGAGTACGCTCCGAAGATCATCACCATGCAGATCGATCCGCAGAAGATCGGTGATGTCATCGGTAAGCAGGGTAAGACCATCAACGGCATCATCGACGAGACCGGTGCAAAGATCGACATCGACGACAGCGGTATGGTTTCCATCTCCGGCATCGATAAGAACGCGCTCGAGAAGGCGAAGAAGATCATCGAGTCGATCGTCAACGACATCGAGCCGGGTCAGGTACTGACCGGTAAGGTCGTTCGTATCATGAACTTCGGTGCCTTCGTACAGCTCAGCCCGAATAAGGATGGTATGGTACACATCTCGAAGCTGGCCGATGGTCGCGTTGATAAGGTAGAGGATGTGGTCAACATCGGCGACGAAGTAACCGTCAAGGTTCAGGAGATCGACAAGATGGGCCGTATCAATCTCACCATGCGTCCACAGGATCTGAGAGACTAAGGAGTTCTATATTATGAAAATCAGAACGAGATATGCACCATCCCCGACCGGAAGGATGCATGTAGGTAACCTTCGTACCGCACTCTACGCCTACCTCATCGCGAAGCATGAGGGTGGTGACTTCCTCCTCCGTATCGAGGATACGGACCAGGAGCGCTTCGTTGAGGGTGCTGTCGAACTTATCAATGAAACCCTCGCCGATACCGGCCTGATCCCGGATGAGTCCCCGGATAAGCCGGGCGACTGCGGTCCGTACGTGCAGTCCGAGCGTCGTGCACAGGGCATCTATATGAAGTATGCGAAGCAGCTCGTCGATGAGGGCAAGGCATACTACTGCTTCTGCACGAAGGAGCGCCTGGAGTCGCTGAAGACCGTGGTCAACGGCGAAGAGATCATGCACTATGATAAGCACTGTCTCTCCCTCTCGAAGGAAGAAATCGAGGCAAACCTCGCTGCCGGCATGCCATATGTCATCCGTCAGAACAACCCGACCGAGGGCACAACGACCTTCCACGACGAGCTCTACGGAGACGTCACCGTCGATAACGCCGAGCTCGATGATATGGTTCTTATCAAGTCCGACGGCTATCCGACCTATAATTTCGCCAATGTCATCGACGATCATCTGATGGGCATCACCCACGTCGTTCGCGGCAACGAGTATCTGAGCTCGAGCCCGAAGTACAATCGTCTCTATGAGGCCTTCGGCTGGGAGATTCCGAAGTATGTGCACTGTCCGCTGATTACGGATGAAAATCACAAGAAGCTCAGCAAGCGTTCCGGTCATGCTTCCTTCGAGGACCTGATCGATCAGGGCTTCGTGGCTGAGGCCGTCGTGAACTTCGTCGCCCTCCTCGGCTGGTCTCCGGAGGATAACGAGGAGATTATGTCCCTCCAGGACCTCATCGAGAAGTTCGACTATCACCGTATCTCGAAGAGCCCGGCGGTCTTCGACATGGAGAAGCTGCGCTGGATGGATGGCGAGTACATCAAGGCGATGGATTTCGATTCGTATTACGAGCGTGCGCTTCCATATATCCAGAAGATCATCACGAAGCCGCTCGATCTCCGTCACATCGCGACCATGGTGAAGACCCGTATCGAGATCTTCCCGGACATCAACGAGGAAATGATCGGCTTCTTCGAGACCCTTCCGAAGTACAGCACAGATCTCTATGTGAATAAGAAGTCGAAGACAACCCTTGAGAATTCGCTCGCGCTTCTCCGTGAGGTACAGCCGCTTCTCAGTGCGCAGGAGGATTTCTCCAACGACGCACTGTTCGAGCTGCTTTCCGCATATGGTAAGGAGAAGGGCTACAAGACCGGCTTCGTCATGTGGCCGATCCGTATCGCGCTTTCCGGTCGTCAGATGACCCCGGCCGGTGCGACCGAGATCATGGAGGTCCTCGGTAAGGAGGAGTCCCTCCAGCGTATCGCTGAGGGCATCCGTCGCCTCGAGGCGTAAGACATATCGCTCCATATATCGGAGCGACACGTGCGGCAGATGTGTCCGCTGCATACGCTGATATGCGTATCGCATCCACATATAGCTGCAGAAAATATGGTCGCTTGGACGACTATAGGAGATTTCAGAAACCCATGGTAGAATACTGCCATGGGTTTTTCTATCGATCAGAAACGGGCAATCGAACACAGAGACGGGCCGGCGATGGTGCTGGCCGGACCAGGCTCCGGGAAAACGACGGTGATCACGCACCGCATCCTGCAGCTGATCCGGAGCGGCGTGCGCCCGGAGGACATCCTCGTCATCACCTTCACGAAGGCCGCGGCCCTCGAGATGGAGAGCCGCTTTCGGAAGCTCTACCTCGAGGAGCAGCTGAAGCAGCGGCTGGGGGACGCCTACGAAGCAGAAGCCGGGCATCGTCCGGCTTTTTCGTCCGCTGAGGATGCGCGCCTCCCGGGCAGCCTGTGCGATGCCGGCGGCCAGGTGAACTTCGGCACCTTCCACTCGATCTTTTTCTTCATCCTCCGCATCCGCTATCACTTTTCGTATAAAAACATCCTGAGCGAACGGACGCAGTCGCAGATGCTGCGTGAAATCGCGGAGGCCATCGGTATCGACTGCAGCTATGATCAGGACTTTCTGCGTCTTCTGATCGGCGAGATCTCGCGTTTCAAGGGGAGCGGAAAGCTGCTCTCGGAATTTGATTCGAACCTGCTTTCGAACGAGCAGTTCACGGCCCTCATGCTGCGTTACCAGGAGAGCCTGGGGCAGCAGCGCCTCGTGGACTTCGATGATATGCTCCTTCGCTGTCGTCAGCTCTTCCGCGACGAGCCGGCGGAGCTTCGTCGCTGGCAGGAGAAGTACCACTATGTCATGGTCGATGAGTTCCAGGATATTTCGCCTCTTCAGTATGAAATCGTGCGCATGCTTGCCCTGCCGGAAAACAATCTCTTCATCGTCGGGGATGACGACCAGTCGATCTACGCCTTCCGGGGCTCGGATCCCGGCATCATGCTCGGCTTCGAGCGCGATTATCCAGGTGCGGCACGCATCACACTCTCCAATAACTACCGTTCGCACGAGGAAATCGTCACATTTTCGGCGCAGGTCATCGCCCGGAACGAACATCGCTTCCCGAAGGAAATCACAGCCGTACAGGGGCCGGGTGGACGCGCACTGCGTTATCAGGCGCCCGACACGCTGCAGGAGTATGCGCTCGTGCTGAAGAACATCCGGGAGGAGCTCGCGCGCGGGATCCCACCAGAGCGGATCGCCGTTCTGTTCCGTACCCAGACCCTGGCGCGTCCGCTGATCTCCGAATTTGTACGGCTGCAGCTTCCGTATACAACGCGAGATCATACGAAAAATCTCTATGACAGTACGGTGGCGCAGGACATCCTCGCCTATATCCGGCTCGCCCTCGGCATGGGCACCCGCCGGGACTTCCTCCGCATCATGAATAAGCCGAACCGCTATATCTCGCGGGAGGCCGTCCGGGATCGGGCGATGGATTTCGAGAAGCTCCGGCGCTACTACCGCGATAAGCGCGGGATGGACGTGATTCTCGACCGCTTCGTAGAGGATTTAAAGGCCATCCGTGCCCTGCCATCCGAAGCTGCGGTCATCTACATTGGCCTGCGCGTGGGGTATATCAGCTACCTGGAGGATCGTGCCCGCGAAAATCATACGGAGCTGGACGGCGTTCATGCTATAATGGATGCGCTGGAGCTGTCCGCGCGGCAGGAGCCGGATAAGCGGAAGTGGCTCAGCTATGCGGAGAACTACGGGGAGGAGCTGAAGCGGGCAGCTGCCCGAAACGAGGCGGGGCGAGGTATACGGCTCATGACCTTCCATGGTAGTAAGGGGCTCGAGTTCGATATCGTCCATATCATCGACGCGACGGAGGGCGTGACACCGTATACGAAGGCGGTCACGGCGGCGCAGATCGAGGAGGAGCGACGGGCCTTTTATGTCGCCTGTACGCGGGCGAAGAAAGAACTTCACATTTATTTCACAGAGAGTCGCTATGCTAAAAAATGCAGCCCGAGCCGCTTTCTGCTGGACGGGCTGTCGGATGTGAAGCCGAAGCACGATGGCTGGGTGCGCTCGCTTCCGGAGATTTTCCGGAGACGAAGGAGCTGAACCATGGCGGAAGCATCACCGGAATCACGATCCCTGAGGCGGATGAGCGCGCCGAAGGAGCAGAATACGCGTGCATGAAATAGTAAGAGGTAGGAAGATGGATAGATTAAAAGTACTGGTCGTCGATGATGAAGAGCGGATGCGGAAGCTGATTTCCGATTTCCTGAAGATCAAGGGCTATGAGACCGTGGAGGCCGGTGACGGCGAGGAAGCGATCGACGTCTTTTTCGCAGATAAGGAGATCGCACTCATCATCCTCGATGTGATGATGCCGAAGATGGATGGCTGGGAGGTGCTGAAAACTGTGCGGGAGCACAGTAAGGTGCCGGTCATCATGCTGACGGCGCGCACGGAGGAGACGGACGAGCTGAAGGGCTTCGAGTACGGTGCCGATGAGTATATCTCGAAGCCGTTTTCACCGAAGATCCTGGTGGCCCGTGTTGAGGCGATCCTTCGCCGCTCCGGCGTGAACCAGAATGAGGTCGTACGTGTCGGCGGTATCGAGGTCGATAAGTCGGCACACTCCGTGAAGATCGATGGAAAGGAAATCGAGCTCAGCTTCAAGGAGTATGAGCTTCTGCTCTACTTCATCGAAAACAAGGGCATCGCGCTGTCCCGCGAAAAGATTCTCAATAACGTCTGGAACTATGATTACTTCGGAGATGCCCGGACGATCGACACGCATGTGAAGAAGCTGCGTGCGAAGATGGGTACGAAGGGTGATTATATCAAGACCGTCTGGGGCATGGGCTATAAGTTCGAAGTGGAAGAGAAGGCATGAAAAAGCAGAATCGTTTTAAAAGCAGTATCAAATGGCGCTTCACCGGTATTTTTATGGGTCTCATCGCAGTGCTGCTCATCGCCATTCTGATGGCAAATTCCTTCTTTTTGGAAGGCTCCTACACGATGCAGAAGGTCAGCACCCTGGAGAACGCCTACTCGACCCTCGATGCAATGCTGGGAAGCAGCACGGATACAGACGACCGCGTCGGTCAGCTGTTTCCGAGCAACTACGATACCTCGAATCCTCAAACAGAAACACCGGCGACAACGTATCTGAAGTCACTCTCAGAGACGAGTAATGTCAGCGTCATCATCATTGACACGCAGACGGATCGGGTATTCTCGACCTTCGGCGATTTGAATCGTCAGTCCCAGAAGCTGAATCGGTATATTTTCGGAAACCGTTTCGGTGAGAAGGGAAAGATCCTTGCGAGCTTTGATAATTATATCATCGAGCGGAACCGCGACCAGAACAGTGGAAACCTCTACATAGAGAGCTGGGGATACTTTTCGGATAATACGACAACATTTATTATGTCGATGCCGATTTCCAGCCTGCGCGAGTCGGTATCCTTCTTTAACCGTTTCCTCCTGATCATTGGCATCTGTGCGATGGTGATCGGCTCCATCATCGTTTACTTCATGAGTCGTGAAATCTCAAAGCCGATCAACGAGATCGCCAGCCTAAGTGAGAAGATGTCGAGACTGGACTTCACAACACGTTATACCGGCTGCCGCTGTGATGAAATCGGTGTACTCGGTAATTCTATGAATGTGATGTCTGATAAACTGGAGAGCGCCATCGCTGAGCTCAAAACTGCAAATAACGAACTACAGTCGGATGTTCAGAACAAAACGAAGATCGCGGCGCGCCAGCAGGAGTTTATCGCCAATGTCTCCCACGAGCTGAAGACACCGATCGCGCTGATCCAGGGCTACGCGGAGGGACTCAATGAGGGACTTGCGGACGATCCGGCGGCACGGGAATACTACTGTGGTGTCATCGTGGATGAAGCGAAGCGTATGAATGTCATGGTGCATGAGCTTATGAACCTGAGCTCCATCGAGCAGGGAAAAGACCTGCCGGATTTTTCACTCTTCGATATCTCAAAAGTCGTCCATGGCGTCGTGACGAAATCGGAGATTCTGATTCGTCAGAAGGATGCACATGTTGAAATCGATATTCCGGAAGGCACGATGGTATGGGCAGATGAATTTAAAATCGAGGAGGTCATCACAAATTACCTCAACAACGCGCTCAACCATCTGCAGGAACCGAACAATATCAGCCTGTTTTCCGAAAAGGCGCTGAATGGCACGGTTTCCATCCATGTGTCAAACACCGGCAAGCCGATTCCGGAGGAGGACCTGCAGCAGATCTGGGAGAAGTTCTTCAAGGTGGACAAGGCGCATACCCGCTCCTATGGCGGCAGTGGCCTCGGCCTCAGTATCGTCAAGGCCATCATGGATTCCCACCACCAGAAGTGCGGTGTGAAGAATACACGGACCGGTGTGGATTTCTGGTTCACGCTCGATTCCGAGAAGAAAAGCTATAATTAAAAAATGATAACGGAGGAAAAACAGATGATGAATCCAGCAGCGATGATGAAGGTCGCAGGCCTTTTCAAGAAGTTCCAGGCAGATCACCCGAAGGTGGTCTCCTATGTCCAGCATTTTGTCTCGACCGGGATCCCGGAGGGCTCAGTGATCGAGATCACGATCACGAAGCCGGGTGAGCATCCGGTGACCACGAATTTCCGCGTCCTGCAGGACGACGTCGAGATGGTGGAAGCTCTGAAGAACATGCAGAAGTAATGAATGATCGACGGTAAAAGCCTTTGCCGACGGACGCGTCCGGACGGCAAGGGCTTTTACGTCCGATGAAACGCCCCTCAGGGCACCATAAGGGAAAGACAGGTTTTATGAAGATTGCCTATATGCTACGGGATCCGCTGGATCTCGTGTTTCTGTTTATCTATGTCATCGGCGTACTGGTGCTGATTTTCGCGGCGATGCAGTTCCTGCATGCCGTCCTCTATAAGGATACGAAGGCCCGGCGCGATGGGGTGCGGGCGCTCCTCCTCGGTATCGGCCTGCTCGCACCGCGCATCGTCTATCATCAGCTTCGCCTCGATGCCTCGGACTACAAAAAGGCCGTGACGACGGCTTACCAGAGCGAAGCCGATGCGATCCCGGAGACGGGCGACGGCTATACGCTCCTCGCGATCCAGCAGGGCGCTACAGATCCGGTCGCTGCGGACATCGTGGTGCTGTCCACAGCGCTCTATACACCGGAGGGTGCGCCGAACGCGGCTGGACTTGCGGTGCTGAAGGCCGTTTCAGAGCAGACACAGAAACAGAAGAGTGCCGTCGAGCTTCGTTATATCGCATTTAACGGAGAAGCGGATGTGCAGACGGGGGCACGAAACTACCTCGAGAGCCTCCCGGACGAAGAGAAGGCACGGGTGGTCGCCGACATCCAGGTCGGCGACATTGGCCATACAGACGCCGGCGCCTTTCAAATCGCCGTGAGCAACGGCCATGAAAATCCACTCACGGACCGGCTCGTGAAATCTGTGAAGCGGATGAGCGGGCAGAAGGCGACGATGCGCGTGGATAAGCTGTCGGATCATACGGCGTTCAGCATGGATGGCATCCCGGCGGCGATGCTCCTGCAGGAGGGTGGCGCGGATGCCTCTCGTGAAGACAGAAACACGGAAAGTGCCGGCACTGAACCGAAGCGTGGCGAAAGTGAACAGACAGGAAACCGCGTTCCGTCATCGAAGGATGAGGGCGATGCTCCGGAGATGGAGGAGCTCGCGAAGGCAGCGGCCATCGTCGGGGATACCGTGCAGGGGCTGATGCGGGAGAAGAGTGGCCGCTTCCGAACAGAAGTGGAGGCGACGCCGATGGACGTCCGTGCTGCAGGTGCCTTCCAGCCGCAGGTGGATGCATGGCCAGCCGGCACAGGGATCCCGGCGATCGAGCAGCAGCTCGGCACACGCCTGACGGATACCGGAAAAAGTGATGCAGACGGCTGCGAAATCTATACCGCCGCGCTGTACATCCTGCAGCAGGATGCGCCGGTCGCCGTCGAGGTACACGTGGCGACCACGCCGGAACGTGTGAAGCAGATCACGGTGGACACGTCCGCACTGGGGGTGGAGGAGGCCATGCTTCGTCCGATGCTGAGGAACTTCTTCGGTGAAGGAAGTGAAAAAAACACAGAAAACGGAAGCCATGAAACAGTCTTCCTTGATTCAAGTGCACAGGCGATGTATCATGTAAGTGCTACCACGGCACAGGAAACAGGTGCCGATGCGACAGTCAGTGGCGATACGCTCTCGATTACAGCGGCGTAAGCAGTCATCATATCGTTCACAGGTGGCACACATATCCTCTGATGTCGGCTGCAGGACAAACCGTCCTGACCGCGATGGATATGTGTCAGCCACCTTTTTTGTACCGAAGAGGAACCCGCATGGAACTTGCACTCATCTCGGCCCGCCAGGTCGTCGTCTTTTTTATGCTGATTATGACAGGATATTTCGCGATCAAAGCGAAGGTACTGACACCGGAAGCGCGACATCACTTCTCCAGTCTGCTGGTATCGATCGTCGTACCCTGCATGCTCGTGAATTCCTATATCGCAGAATTTGATGCAGAGGTTTTTCACGGGATCGTCCTGGCGTTTATCCATTCCTTTATTCTGATTATGATCGGTCTCGTCATCGCTGTGCTGGCCGCACGACGAATGGGAAAGGATAATCGGGCGATTTTCGAATTTGCGATGATTTTTTCCAATGCCGGCTACATGGGCTTCCCGCTGATTCAGGCACTGTTCGGAAACGAAGGTCTCCTGTATGCCAGCAGCTACAACACCGTCTTCAATATCCTGATCTGGACCTATGGCTATGCGAGAGTCTCCGGTCAGACCGACGCGAAAAAGGTAGTGAACACGATCGTCCGTGCTCCTGCTATGATTGCAGTAGTCGTCGGCCTTGTGCTCTATCTTTTCCAGATTCCTGTACCTGAACTGATCCATCAGCCGATTTCACAGATTGGTGGGCTGAACACTCCGATCAGTATGATGATCACCGGTATGATACTCGCAGGCTCTGAGCTTTCGAAGGTGATCCGGGACAGAGCCGTTCTCGCCATCATCGGCATTCGCCTGATACTGATTCCGGCGGTATGCCTGCTGATTTATGGCTTCCTGCATATCAGCTTCGGCATGGCCTCCGAGGTCGTCCTGCTGCTCGAAGCCTGTCCGTGCGCCGCCATCAGTACGGTTTTCGCCGTGCAGTTCCACTATGATGAAGAGAAGGTCGCCGGTGCCGTCATCCTGTCCACCGTGCTCAGTATCCTGACCCTGCCGGTGATGGCCTATATCATCACAACACTGCTGTAATACCGTCCGCTGTACATGTGTACGACGATCTGTCGCGGTACTTCTGACGGACATCGAATCATATTCTGCTTGTGGCGTGAGAGAGCCACCTGTCAGACGGGTGGCTCTTTTGCTGAAAAAATCCCCGAACCGACATACGGTCCGGGGATTCGTTCATTTATTCAGTTGTATGTGCTGATGATCAGTTTACACCGTAGCCTAAAGCAGCTGCGTTGTCGATGCCCTGTGCAGCGAAAGCCTCACGAGCGAGGTTAGCCATAGCAGCAGCATACTCAGAGTAGTTAGCGTAAACAATCTGAGTGCCATCCGTAGCAGCAACAACTACAGGAGCAGCTGGATCAACAGCAGCCTGAGCTACAGCAGCCTCATGAATAGCGTTTGCATACTCAGCAGCAGCATAGGAGTAAGCGTTCTTTGCATTTAAGGAACCGATGTCATAGGAAGCAACACCAGCGAATGCAGGAACGGACATAGCAGCAACCAGAGCGCCAGTCATCACCATAGCAGCAATCTTCTTTGTCATCTTCATCATCATATACCTCTCAAATAAATTTGAAATCTGTCACTGAATTCGTGACTCAAAATTTCTAAACCTTTTATAACACATTTCTTAAGATTTTAATACAGTTTTCAAACATTTTCGTAATAAAAATAAAGCACAATTTACGAAAAAAGAGCGTAAATATAAACAGATTCCTGCTTTCTGTCGGATTTTCTTACGATTCCCTCCGGGTCCCCTGCTTGAACTGCTACACGTTAAAAATCACTGTAACTGAAAAAAGTCAAAAATCAGTTGACAACATTGCCTGAATTAAGTATAGTATACAAGTCGCTTGAGAAAAGCGTATCGGGGTGTGGCTCAGTTTGGCTAGAGCACCTGGTTTGGGACCAGGGGGTCGCAAGTTCGAATCTTGTCACCCCGACGATTGATAGACCATCGAGAATGAACTCTCGGTGGTCTTTTTTGTGCTTTTATAGCGCTTTAGGAATACCGTTCCTGTTTTTCCAGGTAGGCTTCGTGTTCTTCCCGTGACATACATACCTTTCCGATCGGGGTGTCGTATTCCTGGCGGTCATTGAGAAGCCGGCGCTCGATGAACTGCTCGATGGCCTGGCGTATGTGCTTCAGCTTTTCGCGGGTGTCTGGATGATCACTCTGAAAGCGCAGCATCTCGTCGAGGTAGCCCTGTGCGCGTACCTGCCGGAAGCTCTCGGTATAGACGAGTCCGAAGACGAAGGCCATGTGGCCGATCATGAAGTCGATGGCGGTGCGAGCGTACGCGCGGTCGACATTGCGCGCATGCATCACGTCATCGTAGACCTGATCGGAGATGGACGCGGTGCGGAAGGCTTCCTCCGGGAGATCATAGATCTCGCTGCGCGGTGTTTCGCAGTTCACGCGCAGGATGTCGATTTTATCTGCATCCCGCAGGATGGTGGCGAAGCGGTACTCGCGTGCACTGAGCTCCTCCGGGAGGCGGTACACGTTGTGGAGACGTATCGTCTTCTCGAGGAGCGCAAGCTCGTCCTCCTCAGCATCGCGCACAAAGAGACGGAGCTTCCCGTCATGGAAGAGGATATCCGCACTCAGCATCGCATGATTGCAGGACAGACGGTCCTGAAAGGTATGGTACTGGCGTAGCTGCTCGAAGCGGCCGATGTCGTGGAGCATACCGCTGAGCCAGGCGAGATCCCGGTCGGCCGCAGACAGTCCGAGGTCTTCCGTGATTGCGTCGCACATCGCAGCGACGCGGTAGGTGTGGTCTACCTTCAGCTTTACCTTCACATCGCTGAGATCATAATCTGAAACATAGGCTTTAAAGGCCTCTTTGACATGCATTCGATCGATGTTCACCATTCAGTCCTCCCCTCGCACATTTTTACTGAAAAATTTACGGTATTTCTATTATAATAATAAAATAATCAGAAAGTGGAAGTGAAAATCATGATAAAGCTGCACAAACGACGGAACATCTGCGCCGGTCTGCTTTTAACCGGCACACTTATACTCTCTGTGCTCAGTGCCTGCGGAAGCCGCGACACGGAGGCGACACCGGATTTCAGCGACATCCCCGCGGATCAGAAGCTGACGATCTATACGGCACATAAGGCCGAGGTCTACCGTCCGATCATCCAGGAATTCGAGGAATCCACGGGCATCTGGGTCGATGTGCGTGCGGGTGGCACGACCGAGCTGCTTGAAGAGCTGCAGGAGATGCAGAGCACGTCGAAGCAGGAGGTCGATGTCATGTTCGGCGGCGGCATCGAGATGCTGGAAGCCTATAAGGACTGTTTTCAGCCCTATTCGTCGCCGCTGGAAGCGAAGCTGGATCCGGTCTATATCTCGCCGGATCACTACTGGACGCCCTTCACCGAGCTTCCGATCGTGTTTATCTATAACAGTAAGATCGTGCAGCCGGAGAGTGCACCGCACAGCTGGCAGGATTTCCTGGACGGCAGCTGGAAGGGCAGTATCAGCTTCGCGGATCCCTCCATGTCCGGCACGAGCTACACGATCCTCGAAACCATGAAGGATGCGACACAGCTTCCGGAGTCGGAGCTCCTCTCGAAGTTCTGTGATGACCTCGACGGGCATCTCGCGAAGGGCTCCGGAGAGGTACTCACGGAGGTCGCAAACGGCGACCGGCTGGTGGGCATCACCCTCGAGGAGAGTGCACTGAAGGAGATCGCACGTGGCAGTGATGTCGGTATCTGCTATCCGTCGGAGGGCACCTCTGCGGTTCCGGATGGTGCGGCCATCGTGAAGAACGCACCGCACCAGGAAAACGCCGAGCGCTTCATCGACTTCATCCTGAGCGATCCGGTGCAGCGCTATACGATTTCCCCTCTGTTCCGGCGCTCGGTCCGTACGGACCTGTCCACGAACGACAAGACCGTAGGGCTCCGTATCCTCGCCTTCGATATCGAGGAAGCCAGTGAACGGCAGACGAAGGTGCTGCAGGACTTCTGGCAGATCTGGGAGGCACGTTATGCTTGAGTACATCAACAAGTCCTACCGCCGTCAGCTGATGTTTTACTTCACACTGGTATCCGTCGTTCCGCTCGTCCTGAGCGGACTGCTGCTCGTCGGCATGTTCCGTACGCGCGTTCACCGGGAGTTCGCAGCGCAGGATCTCGCGAAGCAGCAGCTGATCGAGCAGCGTCTGGAGGAGCACTTCCGCTCCGTCGAGGAGGTCATCGCGCAGATCGCAGACGATCGAGATATTCGGAAAGCATTGACCCAGGGTACGGTCTCGTCCTCGAACATCTATGCGGCGCTCTACCGTGAGACACAGGCGATCCGCTCCTTCTCGACCGTCGACATCTACGCCGGTGAAAAGCGCATCTATACGACGGACCGCGGCACGGTGTCGAAGACTCTGCCGTCCGATTTTGGCATCATCGCCCGCCTCGAGGCACAGCCGACGGAGACGGCCTATGTCCTGAACTACGACGGCATCTATACCCGCGAAACGAGTCTTCAGATCGGTCGTAAGATCAATGCTAATGCCGGCTACGTCATCGTGACGATCGACCAGAGCGATTTCGAAAGCATACTGAAGGAGAGCTATAACGGTAACGAGGGCGTCCTCCTGTTGAATGCCTACTGGGAGCCGCTCTACGCCGGTGGAAACCTCGCTTCCGAGGCGAACCTTCAGCTTTTCCGGAAGAATCGTCTGGAGGGTCGATGCCTGAATGAGACATTCGCCGATAATCTCTATGCGGCCTTCGTCGGCGACACGGGACTGACGCTCGTCTATATGACGCCACCGGCACTCAGCGAGGACATCTTCCGTATGATGTTCATGATGCTGCTGATCATCACGGTGCTGGTGCTCATCGGAAGTCTCATGCTGTCCGGCTATGTATCAAATTACCTCGCCCAGCCGATTCAGAAGCTGAGTGACGGCATGCGGGCCCTGCGTCATGGAGATCTGAACGCCCATGTAGAGCTTCCACGAGATGACGAGCTCGGCCAGCTCGCCGATGGCTTCAATAAAACGACGGTACGGATCCGCCGGAACATGGAAGAGCGGGTGCAGCAGCAGAAGCATCTCAACGAAACCGAGATGCGGATGATGCAGGCACAGCTGAATCCGCACTTCCTCTATAACACGCTCGACACCATCAAGTGGGTGGCGAAGGCACATCAGGTCCCGGAGATCGTCGCACTCAGCTCGGACCTCGCGAAGATCCTCCGCCGCAGCATCTCGGGCCGGGAGTTCGAAACGCTGCAGGAGGAGCTCGAGCTCCTCGAAAGCTACTGTAATATCCAGGAGCTGCGCTTCGATGACTCCTTCAGCTTCGAGGTCGAGGTGCCGGAGGAGCTGATGGCATGCATGGTGCCGAAGCTGATGCTGCAGCCGATCGTCGAAAACGCCATCATCCATGGCCTCGAGGGCGTCGAGGATGGACTCGTGAAGGTCACCGCCCGCCGGGTAGAAGAGGAGCTCGAGGTCCATGTGATGGATAACGGCTGTGGCATCGAGGATGCCTTCATCGAGATGGTGAAGAAGCATGATGGAAAGCTGCTGAGCGGGCATCTCGGTTTCGCGAACGTGGATTCGATCATCCGGCTGAATTATGGCCCGCAGTACGGCATCGATATCGCACGGCTGCCGGAGGGCGGTACGGATGTCATTCTCCGCCTGCCGTATACGAAATAAATGGAGGTGTAACATGATACCTGTACTCGTCGTCGATGACGAAAAGTTCGTCCGGGAGGGCATCGTTCAGGGAACCGACTGGAAGAGTGTCGGCTGTGAGGTCGTCGGACAGGCGAAAAACGGAGAGGAGGCCCTCGCACTGGCACGTACACTGCATCCGGTGCTGATCGTCACGGATATCCGCATGCCGAAGATGGACGGCATCGAGCTCGTGCGGACACTGCGCGAGGAAAAGCTGGATGTAAAGGTCATTTTCCTCACAGCCTACAGTGACTTCAGCTATGCGCAGCAGGCGGTGCGCCTGCAGGCCTCCGACTATCTGCTGAAGCCATTCGAGGACGGACAGCTCGAAGCGGTCGTAAAGAAGATCCTCGGGGAGGCGATCCTGCACGGTCAGCACACGGCCTCACCGAAGGATGCGGAGCTTCTGCCACTAAAGGACGCGGACCCGGAGATGCATCGCTATGTACAGAGTGCCATCGGATACATCGCAGATCACTATAGTGAGGATGCCATCAGCATCACGCGCATCGCCGAAGCGATCGGCGTATCCGAGGGGCATCTCAGCCGTCTCTTTAAGAAGGACACCGGACAGAGCATCAACAGCTATATCACCTGCTATCGGATGCGGACAGCGATGCGCCTCCTCCGGGATGTGCGCTATAAGGTCTATGAGGTCTGCGAGATGGTCGGCTACCACGACATCGCCTACTTCTCCAGTACCTTTAAAAAACTGACCGGGATGACCCCGTCCGATTACCAGGCAGGCTGACACGCGCGGACGCGCATGCTGGTGCGAGGATGGAAGCGGCTGAACAAAAAGAAACAGAAAAGGCCTGAGCTGTCCTATAGGAAGCCAGACCTCCGAAATATGTGCATACTGCACACGAAAACGCGGATAAATGATAAAAAGATGTCAGAAATGACCATCAAAATATCATTTTTACCGCGTTTTTGTTTTGCGAAAAAATTTCTATACTAGACGCATCAAGTAAAGAAAGCTCTTCAGAACATATGGAGAGCCGATCGTGAAACCATAAGGGAGGCACATTTATGAGAAAACGTAAACTCATCTCGTTACTACTGACTGCATCGATGGCCGTATCCATGCTGGCCGCATGCGGATCCTCATCGAACAACAGCGCAGCCACCACGGCAGCCGCTGCCGCTGACAAGCCGGCAGAGACCCAGGCGGCACAGCCGGCGGAAACCGAGGCTCCGAAGGAAGAGAACCTGACCGGCATCGATGCCATCATCAAGGAAGCCGAAGGGATGTCCATGGAGGAACTCGCAAAGAAGGCCATCGAAGAGTCGAATGGTAAGACCTTCTACGGCGTCGGTAACTCCTCACGTGGTAAGTCTGCACTTCCACTGTTTATCGCCTATCTGCAGACCATCGATCCGAATTACAACATGGAGTTCGAGTGGCAGCAGCCGAAGAACAACAAGATCTTCGAGCAGCTCACCGCAGATTCTCTGAAGGACAGCGGAACCTTCGCGATGACCCTCATCCAGGATGGTAACCAGATCAAGAGTAAGATGGTCGATACCGATATCTTGAAGACCTTCATCCCGAAGGAGTGGGCAGAGGCCAACGGAACCACCGCGGATGCTTACAGCGGCTACCTGCCACTGCAGACGCTGAATAAGGTCTTTATGTATAACTCAACCGGCTCCGCTGAGTTTAAGAACTGCTGGGATTTCATTTATAAGGATCAGCACCCGCTGTACATGGACATCGATTCCGAGCTCGTCGGCAAGAACTTCCTGTACATGCTGACCGAGGATAAGTACGCCGGCATGCTGAAGGATGCCTACGATGCACTCGATGATGAGCACAAGGCTTACTTCGATCCGACCATTCAGGAAGTGGCTTCGGATGCAGACGATTTCGGTCTCGGTGAGAACGGCAAGTACGCCCTAGCATGGATCAAGCTCTGGGTAGAGAATTACAACGCACAGACCGATGATGGCCCGATCTGCAACACCCTCGTAGATAAGTCCGCGAAGGATCAGTCCGGTCTCCTCGTTTACTCGAAGCTTCGTTCTGTAGAGGAATCCGCAACGGTTTCCGTCAACAACATCAAGGTAGCTGCATACCAGGATGGCTATAAGGGCATCGGCGGCTACGGCTACAACCACTACCTCTTCCTGACGAAGAACAGCCCGCTTCCATGGACCGCATGTGCATTTATATCCTACATGACATGTACAGAGGACGGCTTCAGTGCATGGGGCAAGGACATGGGCGGTTACAGCTCGAACCCGAAGGTTGCAGAGCAGATCGAGGCAACCTATAACCACGCAAAGGGCGGCTATAACGACGCTGGCGAAGATGCGTTCCCTGCAAAGGATGACCGTGGCTATGATTGGTGGACCACCACCGGCGAGCTCGTACTCGAGGATCCGGAGTACTGCGCAGACGCTGCATTCGGTGTCGGCAGCTGGATCGAGACCCTGACCAAGTACGCAGACGCGAAGTAAAAGCGCATTATATGAACTGATTTTTCGGCCGGGGAGCTCATGACTCCCCGGTCGGTTTTAAGAACGGAGGAATTCATCTATGGAAACGACTGCATCCGGTACACGTGATACGAAAGCCATACTCCGTAATAAGATCGTCACCTTCTTTTCGAAGCCGCAGAACATCATCCTGCTCGTCTTCGGTATCGTGCTCACCTTCAGTACGGTAGCCCCGATCGTCGCTATCGTCCGTGACACCTTCCAGATCCATCCGGGCACCATCGACGCACATCTCACCGGAAAGGCCTCCGGCTACAGCGTCGTGAACTATGTCGATCTTTTTACGAGCCGTCTTGCAATGACCAATCTCTGGAAACCACTCATCAATACCGTGATTCTCTCGGTCATGACCTGTGTGATTTCCATCCTGTATGGTGGTTTTTTCGCCTTCCTGGTGACGAGAACCAACATGCGCTTCAAAAAGTATTTAAGCTCGATTTTCATTTTTCCGTACATCATGCCACAGTGGACTCTCGCCGTCGTATGGCAGCATATGTTTAATTCCAATGCTGTCTGCGGTACGTCCGATGGCCTCCTCGCATCACTGTTCGGCATCTGTATGCCGAAGTGGTTCTGTCTGGGCACTTTCCCGAGTGCCATGGTACTCGGTCTTCACTATGCACCGTTCGCCTACATCCTGATCGGCGGTATCTTTAAAAACATGGATGCGAACCTCGAGGAGGCAGCGACCATCCTCGATACCCCGAAGTGGAAGATCATGCTGCGCGTGACGCTGCCGATGATCCGGCCGGCGATCCTCAGTACGATCCTGCTCGTCTTCGGATCCGCGATGGGCTCCTATCCGGTGCCGCATTACCTCGGCCTCACGACCCTGTCGACGAAGTACATCTCGCTGAACTCGAAGTACACCGGTGAAGCCAGCATCCTCGCGATCATCATGATGCTCTTCGGCGTCCTGATCCTGGGTCTCAATCAAACCTCCGTCACCGGTCGCGCGAACTACACGACCGTCACCGGCAAGTCCGGGCAGCTCAGTAAGATCAACCTCGGAAAAGCCGGAAAGTACATCATGGGCGTGGTCTTCATCCTGCTGACCTTCTTCACCTCCATCTGGCCGATCCTTCTTTTCGCGCTGGAGACCTTTCTGCCGAACCCGGGCGATTACAGCTTCCTGTACACGCACGATACCTCAAACCTCACCACGAAGTGGTGGCTGACGCATGAAAATGTCAGTGAGAATGGTATGTATGGCCAGCACGGTATCCTCTATAATCCGACCATCTGGCACGCCTTCAAGGGTACCCTGTTCCTCGCCATCGTCTGCGCACTCATCGCCGGTACGATCGGCACCCTGATCGGCTACGCCGTATCGAAGAACCGTCGCTCGAAGTGGGCGAACTACGTGAACAACGTCGCCTTCCTGCCGTACCTGATGCCATCCATCGCGGTCGGCGCTGCGTTCTTCATCCTTTTCAGTAATCAGCACGTGAACCTGTTCAACACCTACACCCTGCTGATCATCGCGGGTGTCGTCAAGTACATCCCGTTCGCCTCCAGAAACTCCCTGAACTCGATGCTGCAGCTCTCCGGTGAGATCGAAGAGGCCGCCATCATTCAGGATATCCCGTGGCATAAGCGGATGCTGAACATCATCATCCCGATTCAGAAGAGCTCCATCATCAGCGGCTATACCCTGCCGTTCATGACCTGCCTTCGTGAGCTGTCCCTGTTCCTGCTTCTCTGCACCCAGGGCTTCATCCTCTCCACGACACTGGATTACTTCGATGAGATGGGTCTGTACGCCTTCTCCAGTGCGATCAACCTGATCCTCATCATGACGATTCTTCTGTTTAACACCCTCGTCAATGTCCTGACGGGAGCAAGCCTTGATAACGGAATAGGAGGTTAAGTATGCCGTCCATCACATTAACACACATCACCAAACGCTGGAAAAACTATTTCGGTGTCGATGACCTCAGTCTCGATATCCCGGACAATGCCTTCGTCACGCTGCTGGGGCCTTCCGGCTGTGGAAAAACCACCATCCTTCGTATGATTGCGGGCCTCGAGACGCCGACCGAAGGGCAGATCAAAATCGGCGACCGCGTCGTCTTCGATTCGGATAAGGGAATCAATGTTCCGGCCAATAAACGAAAGGTCGGCTTCCTCTTCCAGAACTATGCACTCTGGCCGAACATGACCGTGTATCAGAACATCTCCTTCGGTCTTAAAAACATCAAAGAAGAGCTGCCGCGGATCGACGTAAAGGCGAAGGTCAGCTCCGATCTCATGCATGCGCTGAAGAGTGGAAAGAAGGTAAAGGACCAGATCGAGGACTGCCGCGATAAGAACGGAAAGCTCGATACCGAAAAGGCCTACGTGAAGCTCATCGACACCTTCAACCTCTCCATCATGAGCGCGAAGGAGCTCTTCAACCTGAAGATTCATGAGGCGGCGGATCCGCAGCAGGCGGCCGACGCGGCACGTGCCGGCTATGAGAAGACTCTTGCGGAGATCAATGCAGGCTATGCGGCGAAGGGGCAGACCCTCGACGAGCATTTCCACGTCACACAGAACGGCACCGCGATCATGGAGGTCCGGAAATTAACGGACGAAGAGATCGACAGCCGTGTACGTCAGGTTTCCCGTGTCGTCAAGATCGGTATGTTCATGGACCGTTATCCGGCAGAGCTTTCCGGCGGTCAGCAGCAGCGTGTCGCCATCGCCCGTACCCTCGCACCGGAGCCACAGGTGCTCTTCATGGATGAGCCGCTCAGTAACCTCGATGCGAAGCTTCGTCTCGAGATGCGCTACGAGCTGCAGCGTCTTCACCTGGAGACCGGATCGACCTTCGTCTACGTCACCCATGATCAGATGGAAGCGATGACCCTCGCGACGAAGATCTGCCTCATCAACAACGGTGTCCTCCAGCAGTACGACGCA
This sequence comes from Oribacterium sp. P9, assembly GCF_046365365.1. Lineage (NCBI taxonomy): Bacteria > Bacillati > Bacillota > Clostridia > Lachnospirales > Lachnospiraceae > Oribacterium > Oribacterium sp. P9. The sequence goes on from NZ_JBKEIS010000001.1 coordinate 192,149, forward strand.
CCGCTCGAGGTCTACAACCGCCCGACGAATCTCTTCGCGGCCGATTTCGTCGGCAACCCGTCCATCAACTTCGTAGAAGCCACGGGTGAGCAAAGTGCAGACGGCAGCGTCGCCCTCGAGATCTTCCATGGCATCCATGCACGCTTCATCCCGAACGAAGCGCTCGAACTTCCGACCTGGTTCACACAGCGGGATGCAGATGCTGCCGCGAAGAAGCAGGCAGAAATCGACCGTCTGAAGCAGAAGCACGCCGTCGAGAAGAGCAACAAGGATGAGGTCTTCAAGTACCATATCGAAAAGGTCATCGAAGAGGACAGCTCCATCCTCGAGGATCCGGTCCTCACAAACCGTGACCTCGTGCTGGGTATCCGTCCGGAGGCCATCGACATCGAGCCGGAGGGTGCGCTCCAGACCACGATCTTCGGTGCCATGCCGACCGGTATGGAATCGACGCTCAAGCTCTGTGTGCAGGATGACTATCTTCTGACCGGTGTGATCTTCGGAAACAATGCCTACAGGATCGGCGAGCAGGCCGGCATCGACATCCACGGCAGCCACATCCTGCTGTTCGACCGTCAGTCTGGAAAGTGCATCGCCGACGGTCGTCTGGAAATCGAGAAATAAGGGACTCTGTACCTGGCAGGGGCACCCGGAGGGACGTGTAACACATGTGTATGCAAAATCCCGGACAGCCCCTTGACAAAGCGATCCGCCGAACCTACAATGGCTGTGTCAATTGAATAGACAGAAATCGTTGAAGAGGACAGTAATATTTGATTTCGGATGCAGAGAAACGCCGGTTGCTGCGAGGCGTCGAGGAAATAAATATGAACACCACCTCGGAGAGGTCCTTAATCGGACCCGTTGACTACGTTACCGTCGAAAGAGTGGTCATCTGTGCAGGTGCAGAAGCATTCGCCCACAGGATATGTGGAAGATGACAATTTGGGTGGAACCGCGAATCTATCGTCCCAATCAGTTCGAAAGAGCTGATTGGGGCATTTTTGTTTAAGGCAGAGATTCGCTGTGTGGCACTGGACCGGTTGTCCAGACACGAAATCAGCCGACCCAAAGGGCTGGTTTTGAAACATTCAAAGGAGAAACAAATGGAAAAGGAAGAGTTATTACAGGTGTATCGTCATTCCCTCGCACACATCCTCGCAAAGGCAGTGATCGAGATCTATGGTAAGGAAGTACAGTACGGCATCGGACCTCAGATCGAGGACGGCTGCTACTATGACTTCGTTCTGCCGGAGGGCAAGAGCATTGGTGAAGAGGACTTCAAGGCCATCGAGAACAAGATGCGTGAGATCATCAAGCGTCGTGAGCCGTGGACACGGAAGGAAGTTTCGAAGGCCGAGGCGAAGGAGATCTTCAAGGATCAGAAGTTTAAGCTCGAGCTGATCGAGGAGCTTCCAGAGGACGAGACCATCTCTGTTTACTATACCGGTGATGATTATGTCGATCTCTGCCGTGGACCGCACGTAGAGAATTCACAGGAGCTGATGAGCGCGGCTTATCAGATTCACAGCTGTTCCGCAGCATACTGGAGAGGCGACGAGAAGCGTGACCACATGCAGCGTGTCTATGTGTATGCATTCCCGACGAAGGATGAGCTGAAGCAGCACGTAAAGATGATCGAGGAGGCGCGTGAGCGTGACCACAAGAAGATCGGTGCGCAGCTTGAGCTCTTCATGTTCAACGAGACTGCTCCAGGTATGCCATACTGGCTGCCACGTGGATGGCAGATGTACCAGGCACTGCTTCAGTACAGCCGTGAGGTACAGCGCCGCCATGGCTACACCGAGATCGCAGCGCCGCTCGTAAACAACAAGCGTCTCTGGCTCGTTTCCGGTCACTGGGCACATTATCTCAACAACATGTTCATCGTTCCGGGTATCGACGGCTACACCACGGCAGACGCGGATATCGAGAACGTGGTCGAGGATTATAAGGATGCGGCAGCCGAGAAGAAGGTAGCGAAGATCCAGGCCGGTTCTGTCATTTACAACCGTGAGAACATCGACACCATGGCAGCGAAGCCGATGAACTGCCCGAACGCGATGCTCACCTTCAAGCGTAAGCTTCGTTCCTATAAGGAGCTCCCGATCCGTTACTCTGAGTACGATGTGCTGCACCGTAAGGAGAAGTCCGGTCAGATGAACGGTCTCTTCCGTGTACAGGAGTTCCGTCAGGATGATGACCATACCTTCGTGATGGAGTCCCAGATCAAGGATGAGATCGCGGATGTTATCTCTATCGCAGACGAGATCTACAAGACCTTCGGTGTCACCTACCGTGCAGAGCTCTCCACCAGACCGGATGATTTCATGGGTGATATCGACGTCTGGAATCGTGCAGAGGCATCCCTCAAGTCCATCCTCGACGAGAAGTATGGCGAGGGCGGCTACGAGATCAATGAAGGCGACGGCGCATTCTATGGCCCGAAGATCGACCTTCAGATCAAGGATGCACTCGGTCGTGAGTGGCAGTGTGGTACGGTTCAGCTCGACTTCCAGCTTCCGCACAACTTCGGCCTGAACTACACCGCAGAGGACGGCACACAGCAGATGCCGGTCGTTATCCACCGTGCGATCTACGGTTCCCTCGAGCGTTTCATCGGTATCATCATCGAGAACTTCAAGGGGAACTTCCCGTTCTGGCTGAATCCGTATCAGGTAGCCCTCGTTCCGATCCGTGAGGAGCACAACGCCTATGCGAAGAAGGTAGAGGAGGCTCTGCTGAACGCAGGCATCCGTGTCGAGGCAGACTACAGCGATAAGAACATGAAGACGAAGATCAAGGGCTTCAAGAACTACAAGGATCCGTACATCCTCGTACTCGGTGATCACGAGGCAGAGGAGACCACCGTATCCATCAACGTACGTGGTTCCAACAAGCAGATCCAGAACGTTCCGCTCGACAAGTTCGTCGCTTTCTGCCAGAAGCTGAACAGAGAGCACACCCTCGAGCTTCCGGACGAGATCGACTGAAGCTGAGATAGCTATGGGCTTTGATGATGTGATTTTTATTCTTGAAATGGTCGGTACGGTGGCCTTTGCGATTTCCGGTGTCATGGTCGCAAAGGATCGGAAGATGGACATCTTCGGTGCCATCGTACTCGGCTGTGCGACGGCCGTCGGCGGCGGTATGATCCGTGACCTCATCCTCGGCGAGATCCCGCCGGCGATGTTCACGAAGCCGGTCTATGTGACCGTCGCCTTCATCACCTGCGTCGTCGACTTCATCTTCGAGCGCAGCCAGACCACCGGGAACTATATGGATAAGATCGACCGGAACCGGATCCGCTCAAACTTCATCCTGAACGTCGCCGATTCTGTCGGCCTCGCCGCGTTCGTCGTCGTCGGCTGTCGTACGGCGGTCAATGCAGGCTACGGTGCAAATATGTTCCTCGCCTGCTTCGTCGGCGTCCTCACCGGCATCGGTGGTGGCATCCTCCGCGATATCTTCGCCGGGCAGATGCCGCTCATCATGCGGAAGCGAGTCTATGGCATCGCGGCCATCGTCGGAGCGATCGTCTACTGCGGCCTGTCCGTCATCGCCCGCCCGGCGGGTGCCTTCGGAAGCACGATGATCGCCGCGGTAGTCAGCATGATCGTGACGGTCCTGATCCGCTTCCTCGCGATCTACTTCCACTGGAATCTGCCGTCCTTCAGATAATGAACGAGGCTACAGTATCCGGAATTGAAAACACAGCACAATCGCAGGATGGACGTCCTGCGGCAGGACAGAAAGCGGCTGCACATCGTGCAGCCGCTTTTTTCGGAAAGGAAATTATGAAAACAGCGATTATTACAGGTGCCTCCCGCGGCGTGGGAAGAGCAGTGGCAGAGACATTGGCCCGCGACGGCTGGCGGCTCATCCTGAACTGCCGCTCTCGCTTCGACCTCCTGGAGCAGGTGGCGGAGAGGCTCCGCGGCGTGACGGAGGTGCATACCGTGCATGGCCCGATCACAGGCGAGGTCCTCGCCGCACTGCTCGGGACACCAGGCACGAAACCCCTTCCGATCCTTACGGAAGAGGATCTTGATGGGACGCAGCCTGAATCCTGTGCTGCCTGCGAAGAGCAGAGCGATCTCGTCATATCGCACGGTCCGCAGGATGCACTTACACGACGCACGCGGATCGAGACCCCGGAGGACGCCCTCCTCCTCGTGAACAACGCCGGCATCTCGACCTTCAACCTCGCCCAGGACGTCTCGGATGACGAGCTCGAGGAGATGCTCGATGCCAACGTGAAGGACATGTTCCGCCTCACCCGCGCCGTGATTCCGTATCTGCTGCGCGCCTCCGAGGGCCGTATCCTCAACATGAGCTCTGTCTGGGGTGTGGTCGGCGCCTCCATGGAGTCGGTCTACAGCCTCACGAAGGGCGCGGTCAATGCCTTCACCGAGGCGCTGGGGAAGGAGCTTGCACCGAACCATATCCCGGTCAATGCCATCGCCATCGGCTGTGTCGATACGGACATGAACGGCTGGATGAGCGCGGAGGACCGGGCACAGCTCGAGGACGAGATCCCCTACGGTCGTATGTGCACAGCGGCAGAGGTCGCGGACCTCGTGCGTCTCCTCGCCGCCGCCCCGGCCTACCTCACCGGCCAGATCATCCGCTTCGACGGCGGCTGGATCTGAGATTTGAAATACTGTTCAGACAGTGGGGACCCGAAGGAACGCTTATAGGCCTTCTGCATCGTAAGCAAATTGTAATATAATTTGTAAGGAAAGATCGCGGCGTTTGTGCTAAAGTTAAGATGTTTGAGATCTTCGAAACAGAGTTTGCAACGCCGCTTTTTTGCGGCTTTTTTCAGAGACATCTTCGTTTTAGGCCGGGGACCGCTCCGGCGATCCGGCGGATCAGATAAAAGTATGGGAGAAACCGTGAATAGACCCAGTATGAATCATCTTATGCATCCTATGACACAGGAAACCGGTGTGCGTCTGCCTGCCGCTTCTTCGTATGCCCCGAAGCGTCGTACGCGGAGGCTCGCGCTGAAGCTGGCCCTGCTTCTCATGTTCAGCCTGACGACCACCTCGACCGCACTGGCGGACGAGGTCCTGATCGGCATCGGCGACGGCCCGGTATCGGACGAGGAGCTCGGCATCTCCGACCAGGATCTGGCCGCGGCGACGGACGGTTCCATGATTCCGGAGTATAAAATCTCGGAGATTCACGAGACCAGTGCCAATGTCGTCAGCGAGCAGTATACCGTGGCGCAGGACTCGACGGCAGCCGAAACGATCCAGGAAGCTGCGGTTTCGACGGAGGGAAAGGAAACCCTGCTGGAAATCGTGGATTCGGTCGATGATTTCGCCGTTTTTAAGAAGAACACGCAGAGTGCCTCTTCCACTCCACAGAAGAGCACGGTCAGTGCAGCCGCGAATATCCTCACGAATGTCGGCACCAGCGGCGTGAGCACAGCTGCCGGAAACATCATCCAGGCCGCCGGCGATGCCATCAGTGGTACACGAAGCAGCAGCGCTTCTGAAACGAAGAGTGATGCAGCCGTAACAAACGCAGGCACGAGCATTTTAAGTCGTAGTAATGTCATCGAGGCCGGTACCTCCATCGTAAAGTCGATCAGCAGCAGTCTTCCGGTCATCGCGACGACGGCTTCTCGTCAGGCACTGATCCAGTACGCGAAGCAGTTCCTCGGGAATCCGTATGTCTATGGCGGCACTTCCCTCACGGATGGCGCTGACTGCTCCGGCTTCGTACAGCAGATTTTCAAGCACTTCGGCATCACGACAGGGCGCAGCTCCCGTGATCAGTATGCGAATGCACAGTCCATCAGCTTCGAGCAGCTCCAGCCGGGCGACCTCGTATTCTACGCATCGGGTGATTACATCAACCACGTCGCGATCTATGCCGGCGATGGCGTCATCATCCATGCAGCGAATGCACGTACCGGCATCTGCACCGGACGCTACGATTACCGTACGCCGGTCGGCTATGGACGTTTCATCCAGAACTGATATCCGAAATAAATGAAGAACCCCTTAAGCGAAACAGCTTAAGGGGTTCTTCGTTTTATGGAGTCCATATGACAAATGGATGATCAGCATCACGATCTAACGTACGCTGGATACCACTCGATGGAATTTACTATTTTATATGGAGGCCTGCCGGCCTCTCCGGGGATCAGTACTCCGGCTCGATCAGGCCATAGTTGCCGCTCTTTCTCTTATAAACGACGGCAATGTTTCCGGTATCGCCGTTCTGGAATACGAAGAAGGTATGGCCGACCAGCTCCATCTGGAGGCAAGCCTCTTCCGGGGTCATCGGCTTCAGGTTGAAGTGCTTTGTACGCTCGATCTGGATTTCATCCTCACCGAGCTCATCCTCCAGCTCCTCTGCGAAGGCGTCGGAGAAATCAGCAGCCTGCTGACGATTGATCAGCTTCGTGCGGTACTTACGGATCTGACGTTCGATGACGTCTACAACCATATCGAGGGACTGGAACTTATCCGGTGTGATCTCCTCAGCACGGATGACACCGTCCTTTACCGGGATGGTCACCTCGACCCTATACTTGTTTTTCTCAGTGGAGAGAGTGACGTTGCAGATGGTGTCTTCCTTGAAGAACTTCGATAACTTGCCCAGCTTCCGATCGATCTGGTCCTTCATGCCGTCAGATACAGTAACATTTCTTCCTGTGATGTTAAACTTCATAAAATCACGCTCCCTTAAAAAGATTTCCTGATGTGGGTCATTCAGGATATATATATTATATCATATATAGAGGAAATTTCTACAACGTAATGGATATGTAAAATATAATCCGTCGCTGTTCAAACGTCGTTAAGTCAAGGCGTGGCCCGGCTGCCGTCCGCCGAGCCACGAGTGAACAGTAATGAAATATATGAATTAAATGTTAACAATCAAAAGCTTTCTTGAATAAAAAAGTGTTTAGTGATAAGATTTCAGAGTTATAGCCATAAGTAGAACGAAAAGTGTAGGCAGATGTATCGTATCGCTGTGTACACTTGCGATAAGGAGTACTAGAGCAAATGAGTTTTTTTGAGAAGGTTTTCGGTACCCATTCCGATCATGAACTGAAGCGGATCGATCCGATCATTGAGAAGATCCTTTCTTATGATGAGACCATGTCTGCCATGTCAGATGAAGAGTTAAAGGCGCAGACCCCGAAGTTTAAGGAGCGTCTGGCGCAGGGAGAGAGTCTGGATCAGATTCTTCCGGAGGCCTATGCGACAGTACGTGAGGCCGCATGGCGTGTCAATAAGATGAAGCACTTCCCGGTACAGCTGATCGGTGGTGTCGTTCTTCACCAGGGCCGTATCGCCGAGATGAGAACCGGTGAAGGTAAGACCCTCGTATCCACCTGTCCGGCCTATCTGAATGCGCTGGAGGGAAAGGGTGTTCATATCGTCACCGTCAACGACTACCTCGCGAAGCGAGATGCGGAGTGGATGGGACGTATCCACGAGTTCCTCGGATTAAGTGTAGGTGTGGTTCTGAACTCCATGACCACCGAGGAGCGTCAGGCAGCCTATAACTGTGATATCACCTATGTCACGAATAACGAGCTCGGTTTCGACTACCTCCGTGATAACATGGCAGTGTATAAGAACCAGCAGGTACTTCGTGGCCTTCACTACTGTATCATCGATGAGGTCGACTCCGTCCTGATCGATGAAGCACGTACACCGCTGATCATCTCTGGTCAGTCCGGAAAGTCCACGAAGCTCTATGAGGTCTGTGATGTGCTGGCCCGTCAGCTTCAGCGTGGTGAGGAGTCCGCAGAGTTCAGTAAGCTCGACGCGATCCTCGGTGAGGAGATCGAGGAAACCGGTGACTTCATCGTCAACGAGAAGGAGAAGACCGTCAACCTCACCCAGCAGGGTGTCCATAAGGTTGAGCAGTTCTTCCATATCCAGAACCTCGCAGATCCGCAGAATCTGGAGATCCAGCACTGCGTGATCCTGGCGCTTCGTGCAAACAACCTCATGCACCGTGATAAGGACTACGTGGTCAAGGATGACGAGGTACTTATCGTCGACGAGTTCACCGGACGTATCATGCCGGGCCGTCGTTACAGCGATGGTCTCCATCAGGCGATCGAGGCGAAGGAGCATGTGAACGTCAAGCGTGAGTCGAAGACCCTCGCGACGATCACCTTCCAGAACTTCTTTAACAAGTTTGATAAGAAGGCCGGTATGACCGGTACCGCACAGACCGAGGAGAAGGAGTTCCGTAACATCTATTATATGGATGTCATCTGTATCCCGACCAACAAGCCGGTACAGCGTATCGACCTCGATGATGCGGTTTATAAGTCGAAGAAGGAAAAGTTCCAGGCCGTCGTGGATGAAGCGGTTCGTATCCACGAGACCGGCGCCCCGGTTCTGATCGGTACCATCAACATCGATACCTCCGAGCTCATCAGCGGCATGCTGAAGCGCCGTGGTATCAAGCACAACGTCCTGAATGCGAAGTTCCATGAGCTCGAGGCTGCCATCGTTGCAGACGCCGGTCAGCACGGTGCCGTCACCATCGCGACCAACATGGCCGGCCGTGGTACAGATATCAAGCTGGATCCGGAGGCACTGGCTGCCGGTGGTCTTCATATCATCGGTACCGAGCGCCACGAGTCGAGACGTATCGATAACCAGCTCCGTGGACGTGCCGGACGTCAGGGTGACCCGGGTCAGTCTCAGTTCTTCATCTCCCTCGAGGATGACCTGATGCGTCTCTTCGGTTCCGAGCGTCTCATGAATATGTTCGAGGCACTGGGTGTACCGGAGGGTGAGCAAATCCACCACAAGATGCTTTCCAACGCCATCGAAAAGGCACAGGAGAAGATCGAGCTGAACAACTACGGCATCCGTGAAAACCTCCTGAAGTACGACGAGGTCAACAACGAGCAGCGTGATGTCATCTATGCAGAGCGTGAGAAGGTGCTGAACGGTGACGATCTCCGTCCGACCATCATCAACTTCATTCAGGACATCATCGAGAATTATGTCGATGCGAACGTTCCAGAGGACGCCACCGCGAAGGACTGGGATCTCAGTGGTCTGAATGATACACTGATGAGCATCATCCCGCTTCCGAAGCTGCAGCTTACCGAGGAGCAGTTCAACTCGATGACGAAGAACGAGTTCAAGCAGCTCCTGAAGGAAGAGGCCATCAAGCTCTATGAGCAGAAGGAAGCCTCCTTCCCGAATCCGGAGCAGCTCCGTGAGGTAGAGCGTGTCATCCTTCTTCGTGTGATCGACCAGAAGTGGATGAACCACATCGATGATATGGATATCATCCGTGATGGTATCGGTCTTCAGGCATACGGCCAGAAGGATCCGCTCGTAGAGTATAAGATCCAGGGCTATCAGATGTTTGGCGATATGACACGTGCCATCAAGGAAGATACCGTACGCATCCTGTATCATATCCAGGTAGAGCAGAAGGTGGAGCGTGAGCAGCAGGCACAGGTTACCGGTACCAACCGTGACGACACCCTTGCGCAGGCACCGAAAAAGCGTTCCATCCGCAAGATCTATCCGAACGATCCGTGTCCGTGTGGATCCGGCAAGAAGTATAAGCAGTGCCACGGCCGTGACGAGTACCAGAAGATGATGAATCAGAAGGTATCCGAAGCACAGGCAGAGAAGGCACAGGACGAAATGCTTGATAACGCCGGCAAAAACTAAGTAAGCTTTCCTGCTCCCGCAGGGAAAGGCCGCGGATCATCATCGAATGCTTCGCGGCCTTTTATATACTTCGCTTCTCTTTCGAAGCGGACAGCACCGAACGGGTGTCCGTGCGTTTCGGAAGCAGTGCAGCAGTGACGATGTAACACATAGCATGTAAAGGAAAACAAATGATCATTGAGTTAGACCAGTACAAGTATGAGCTTGGACAGAAGGAACAGGCCCTCCGGGATCTCGGCGCTTCCCTGGACCTTGATAATAAAAAGAAGCGCATCGCCGAGCTCGACCGTATGATGGAAGAGCCGGATTTCTGGACAGATCCGGAAAAGGCCAACCAGTACTCTACCGAGGACCGTCGTCTGAAGGATGAGGTCAAAAGCTACGAAGAGCTCGCGCAGTCCTATGATGATATCGGCGCACTGATCGAGATGGCGGAAGAGGAGGAGGATCAGGATTCCGTGGCAGAGGTCAAGGAAATGCTGGATGATTTCATCGAGCGCCTCGATCAGATGTCGACGAAGCTTCTCCTTTCCGGAGAATATGACAGTATGAATGCCATCCTGCGTCTCAACGCCGGTGCCGGTGGTACCGAGTCCAACGACTGGGCCGGTATGCTGTATCGTATGTATACACGTTGGGCGGAGCGTCATGGTTTCACCCTGAAGGTGCTGGATTATCTGGAGGGTGATGAAGCCGGTATCAAGTCCGTCACCATCGAGATCGATGGCGAGTATGCCTACGGCTACCTGCGCTCCGAGGCGGGTGTTCACCGTCTGGTACGTATCTCTCCATTCAATGCACAGGCGAAGCGTCAGACCTCCTTCGTGTCCTGTGACATCATGCCAGACATCGAGACCGAGATCGACATCGAGGTGCGTCCGGAGGACATCAAGATGGAGGTATACCGTGCATCCGGTGCCGGTGGACAGCACATCAATAAGACCTCCTCGGCTGTTCGACTGATTCATATCCCGACCGGTATCGTCGTGGCCTGTCAGGAGGAGCGTTCACAGCTTCAGAACCGTAACAAGGCGATGCAGATGCTGAAGGCGAGACTGTACCTGAAGGAGAAGGAGGAGCAGGAGGCGATGCTGGCCGGTATCCGTGGCGAGGTCAAGGACAACGGCTGGGGCTCCCAGATCCGCTCCTATGTTCTGCAGCCATATCGTATGGTGAAGGATCTTCGTTCCGGTGAGCAGACCTCCAATACCGATGCGGTGCTCGATGGTGATATCGATCGCTTCATCACCGCCTACCTTAAGTGGATGCAGCTCGGCTGCCCTGATCGCCGCGTTCAAGGAGAAGACTGATTTCAGCAGCGGGTAAGCGACGAAACAGCACCACGAGCGAGAGAGAAGGACAGGTAGACACGATGAGCAGTCAATCCGATTATTTCGTTGTCCGGACCGGGGCACTGCCCGAGGTCCTGAAAAAGGTGGTCGAGGTAAAGCGTCTCCTCGAGACAGAAAAGGGCTTATCGGTGGCAGAAGCAACCGAACGCGTGAATATTTCCCGCAGTTCTTTCTATAAGTATAAAGAAGACATCTTCCCGTTTTACGATAGTTCGAAGGGGAAGACCGTCACGATCATCGTCGAGATGCGGGATGTACTCGGAAATCTGGCGAAGATCTGCTCGACGGTATCTTCGTATAATGCGAACATCCTGACCATCCATCAATCGATTCCCATCAACGGAATCGCCACCCTGACACTCTCCATCGAGGTCCGGGAGGATACGTCGGACATCAATGCGATGATCCATGAGATCGAAGCATTGCCCAATATACAATATGTCAAGATTCTTGCGCAGGAGAGCATGCCTGGCTAGGCAGTCCCTGTAAAACCACAGGCATCCATCATTTAAAACGTAGCCGAACGCTTCGGAACGTTACCAGCATGAAGGGGAAAATTATGAAAATTGCGATTTTAGGCTATGGCACCATCGGCTCCGGCGTAGCAGAGGTGCTGCGCATCAATCAGGCGCAGATCGAAAAGAAGGTCGGCGAGCCGGTCGAGCTCAAGTATGTACTGGATCTTCGTACCGACATCGGTGTCGATAATGATAAGCTGATTTCCGACTTCTCCGTCATCAAGAACGATCCGGAGATCAAGCTCGTCGTCGAGACCATGGGCGGCATTCACCCGGCCTATGAGTTTGTGAAGGCCTGCCTCGAGAAGGGGAAGCACTGTGTCACCTCCAACAAGGCACTCGTCGATGCGGTCGGCTCGAAGCTCATCAGCATCGCCCGCGAACATCACTGTAATTTCTATTTCGAGGCTTCCGTCGGTGGTGGTATCCCGGTCATCCGCACGATCTACCATAACTATGCCGGCGAGAATCTGACCGAGATCACCGGTATCATGAACGGAACCACGAACTTCATCCTTACGAAGATGCGTGAAAAGGGTGCCGACTTCGAGGAAACCCTCGTCGAGGCACAGCATCTCGGCTATGCGGAGCGTGACCCGTCCTCCGATATCGACGGCTTCGACACCTCCCGTAAAACGGCGATCCTTCTCAGTATGGCCTCCGGCAATCGCTGCCGTCATGAGGACATCTATACCGAGGGTATCCGTGCAGTTTCGAAGCTGGACTTCCTCTATGCGCGTGAACTGGGTATGACCATCAAGCTGCTCGGCTCCGTACAGCAGGTCGAGGATAAGTACTTCGCCTATGTCGTTCCGATGATGATTCCGAAGTCCGACCCGCTTTTCAGCGTCGATGGCGTTTATAACGGTATCCGTATCGTCGGAAACTGTCTCGGTACGACCATGCTCTATGGTATGGGTGCCGGCAAGATGCCGACCGCAAGTGCCGTCGTGTCTGATATCATCGCGGCCGTACGCCACCAGCATGATTTCCAGGGCATCGGCTGGACCGAGAAGATGATTCAGATCGAGCCGATGAGCTCGAACGCGTTCGCATATTTCGTTCGTGTCGAGGGCACACCGGATGCGGTGAAGAAGGAGCTCCGTGAGCTCTTCCTGGAGGACAGCTCGAAGCTGGTTCCGATCGCACTGGGCGGTCGTACCGATGAGTTCGCTTTTATCACCGATGTGATGTTTGAGGGCGACTTCCTGCAGAATGTCGCTGAGTTTGAGGAGAAGACCGGACGCCGGATCTTCCATTTCATCCGTACCGAGAAGGAAGAGGACTGATGATTTTTGAGAGTAATTCAGCGAAGGATACCTTCGCATTCGGACAGAAGCTGGGCCGCGAGGCGGTCCCGGGCGAGATCATCTGTCTCGATGGTGACCTGGGTGTAGGCAAGACCGTCTTCACCCAGGGCTTCGCCGCGGGACTCGGGATCGATGATTATGTGAATTCCCCGACCTTTAACATCGTGAAGGAGTACGAAGGCGGGCGTCTCCCGCTCTATCACTTCGATGTCTATCGTATCGGGGATCCGTCCGAGATGGAGGAGATCGGCTACGAAGACTATTTCTATGGTCAGGGCGTCAGCATCATCGAGTGGCCGGGACAGATCGAGGAGCTACTTCCGAAGGAGGCCCGCTGGGTGCGGATCCGGAAGGATCTCACGAAGGGCTTCGACTATCGACGCATCGAGTATTAAATATGGGATAACACTATGTTGATTTTAGGAATTGATTCATCCGGACACACCGCGAGCGTCGCCTTATACGCGGACGGTGTCGTCCTTTCGGAGTATGCATGCAATATCGGACTCACCCACTCTCAGACACTTTTACCTATGGTGGCTGAGATTTTTTCACGTACCGGACACACGGTCGAGGAGCTGGATGCCATCGCGGTCAGTGCCGGCCCAGGCTCTTTCACCGGTCTCCGCATCGGCGCCGCGACCGCAAAGGGACTCGCGCTCGGCTATGGTATCCCGCTCCTCGAGGTGAGCACCCTCGAGGGACTCGCGATGAATCTTCGGGATATGGATGAGGTTTATGTGCATCCGATCATGGATGCACGCCGCAGTCAGGTTTATACTGCGACATTTCTCGACGGCCAGCTGATCGGAGAGGAAGAGGCGATCGGCATCGAGGATCTCGTCACGAAAATCAATCAGATGCCGGGAAAGCACTTCTTCCTGGGAGATGCGGTTCCGGTATACCGCAGCTGCCTCGAGACACAGCTCTCTGTACCGTATCGCTTCGCCGGTCCGGGAAATCTTCTGCAGCGTGCGTCCTCTGTCGCCATGCTCGGCGCAGAGCAGCTCGCACAGGGAAAGGCCGTATCCGGAAAGGATTTTCACCTCAGCTATATCCGGAAGCCGCAGGCGGAGCGCGAGCGTGAGGCCGCCGGACTCCGGGAGTATGACATCACCCACGAGGATCCGAATCTCCTGAAAAAGACGGCAGCAGAGGATCGTCTCACCGCACGGAACTATAAGATCGACGCCGGTCCAGGCTACGAGGACGACACGGTGCCAGAGAATTTATAAGCGGACAGCCCCGGACTTGGCACATGGACATCCTGGCCCCGCAGCTCTGCGCCGTCAGCGTACTGCCGGACGCCGGGTATAACCGTTTATGAAGGACAGGAGGAAAGCTCGATGAGGGAAACTGCTTATACCATCGAAGCCATGCGGCTGGAGGATATCCCGGAGGTGCTTCCCCTCGAGCGGGAAGCCTTCGGGCAGATGGCCTGGCATGCGGTTGATTTCGAAGCGGCCATCGCCTCAAAATGCGATTTTCCGCTGGTGATTCGTACCACAGGCCTCGCAGGATATGCGGTGCTTCGGATCATCGCGCCGGAAGCCGAGATCGAAAATATATGTGTGGCGCCCGCCTGCCGACGGAGTGGTGTCGGCGAAGCGCTGATGGAGGAGATGCTGCGTCTCGCTGCAGAACGGGATGCAAAACGCATCTTTCTGGAGGTCCGGGCACACAATGAGCCTGCAAAAGCGCTGTATCGTAAGAGGGGATTCGTAGAATCCTATCGACGAAGGAACTACTATCAGGGTCCGACTGAGGATGCCATCATCATGATGAAGGAATAAAAATATGCTGGATATTTGTTTACTGGGAACCGGCGGGATGATGCCGCTTCCGAACCGATGGCTCACGAGCCTCATGCTTCGGTGTAACGGCAGCAGTATGCTGATCGACTGCGGCGAGGGCACGCAGATCGCTATGAAGGAAAAGTCATGGTCGCCGAAGCCGATCGATGTGATCTGCTTCACACACTACCATGCGGATCATATCTCCGGTCTGCCGGGCATGCTGCTTTCGATGGGGAACGCCGAGCGCACCGAGCCGCTGCATATGGTCGGACCGAAGGGTCTCCGACGCGTAGTGGATGGACTGCGCGTGGTGGCACCGGAGCTGCCGTTCGAGATCATCTATCATGAGCTTTCAGAGCCACTCGAGCAGATCGAATTCGGGCCGTTCGTACTGGATGCCTTCAAGGTGAACCATAAAATCACCTGCTATGGGTATCGCGTCAGCATCCGTCGGCTCGGAAAGTTCGACGCGGCACGCGCACAGGCGAGTCACATCCCGGTCCGCTGCTGGAACCGGCTGCAGCATGGGGAGACGGTCGAGGAAGACGGGCAGATCTATACACCAGACATGGTGATGGGGGCCGCACGTCGCGGGCTGAGCGTGACCTACTGTACGGATACCCGTCCGACGCCGATGATCACGGAGATGGCGACCAACGCCGACCTCTTTATCTGTGAGGGCATGTATGGTGAGTACGAGAAGCTCGACAACGCGAAGAAGTATAAGCACATGATGATGGTCGAGGCGGCCCGTATCGGTGCCGAAGCGAAGCCGAAGGAGATGTGGTTTACACATTATTCCCCGAGCGAGATGAAGCCGGATATCTATCGGGACGAGATCTCGAAGATCTGGCCGGTGAAGTTCGCACGGGACGGCTGGACCAAGGATCTCGTGTTCGACGAAGAGGGAGAAGATAAGTAACTATGGCAGATATTACAATCCTGGGAATCGAATCCAGCTGTGATGAGACCGCGGCAGCGGTCGTACGTAACGGCCGCGAGGTTCTTTCCAACATCATTTCATCGCAGATCGCGATTCATACCGAGTACGGCGGGGTCGTGCCGGAGATTGCTTCCCGTAAGCATCTCGAAAAGATCGACGACGTCATCGCGCTCGCGCTGAAGGAAGCACACTGTACCTTCGACGACATCGATGCCATCGCGGTAACCTATGGTCCGGGCCTCGTCGGTGCCCTGCTCGTCGGTGTAGCGGAAGCGAAGGCACTCGCCTATGCGCTGAAAAAACCGCTGATCGGTGTCCACCATATCGAGGGCCATGTCAGTGCGAACTATATCGAAAACAAGGAGCTCGAGCCTCCGTTTGCCTGTCTGATCGTATCGGGTGGTCATACCCACCTCGTCGTCGTGCAGGATTACGGAAAGTTCGAGATCGTCGGCCGCTCACGTGATGACGCAGCCGGTGAAGCCTTCGATAAGGTGGCGCGCGCCGTCGGACTCGGCTATCCGGGTGGCCCGAAGGTCGATGCAGCATCGAAAACCGGAAACCCGCAGGCCATCGCATTCCCGCGCGGCACGGTGACCGACAACCCGTACGACTTCACCTTCTCCGGCATCAAATCGAACGTCCTCAACTACATCAACAAGGCGAAAATGATGAATACAGCGATCAACGTACCGGATCTCTGCGCCTCCTTTCAGGAAGCCGTCACGGATTCACTCGTTTCGCGTGCCATCATGCTCTGTAAGGAGCGCGGCTATCAGAAGCTCGCCATCGCGGGCGGTGTCGCCTCCAACAGCCATATCCGTGCGCGGATGGAAGAGGAGTGTGCGAAAAACGGCATCCGCTTTTATCGTCCGAGCCCGGTGCTCTGTACGGACAATGCTGCCATGATCGGCTGCGCGGGTTACTACGAATACCTGCAAGGATGTCGAGACGGACTGGATCTCAATGCCTGCCCGAACCTGAAGCTCGGCGAACGGTGACAAATTGCACCAAGTGTAAACAGTCGTAAATAAGAATGATTTTAGAAATGCCTGATGCAGCTGAGCTCAGGCATTTTTTATATGCAGAAAATCTGATATGATAAGGATACATAATTCGTGAATCGTATTTTGTGATCTGGAGGTATCTATGTATAACGGAAGAAAAGTCTATGCGATCGTTCTGGCTGCCGGCAGCGGGCGTCGTATGCACAGTAAAACGAAAAAGCAGTTTATGGAAATCCTCGGCAAGCCGCTCTTCAGCTGGAGCGCATCCCGATTCGATCATCATCCTGCGGTGGATGGCATCATCCTGACCACTGGAGAAGAGGATATCCCCTATATGAAAGAGCTGACCGGTACCGACGGTGTCTGTCCGCTTCAGAAGCTCGCTGCGATCGTGGCGGGCGGAAAGGAGCGCTACAACTCCGTCTTCGAAGGACTGAAGAAAGTTGCGGAGCTCGAGAAACTGGATACGGCTTCGCCTGATACCGGGATGACATCCTCCGGCACACAGGATCCGCTCATCATGATCCATGACTGTGCACGTCCGCTGCTGACGGACGCGATCATTGACGACGCCTTACATTATGCAGAGAAGTACCATGCTGCGGTGATCGGAATGCCGGTGAAGGATACCATCAAGGTTCTCGATGCGGATCACTTCGTAAAGGAGACGCCGGAAAGAAGTTCACTATGGCTCATGCAGACACCCCAGAGCTTCGATTTCTCGCTCATCTATAAAGCATATGCAGCGATGATCCGCCAGGACGAAAGCGGACGTCTCATGATTCCGGTCACCGATGACGCGATGGTCGTCGAGTCCTTCGCGGGCCAGCGCGTCAAGATCATACCGGGCAGCTATGAAAACATCAAGGTGACCACACCAGAAGATGTAAAAATCGCAGAGCTGTACATGAGAAAAAGTTCAGAAAACGGTTGACAATCGAAGCACTTATCGATATTATATCTAAGTCGCTCGTAAAGAGCGCTCAAAAGTGCAGAGGTATCGAAGTGGTCATAACGAGGCGGTCTTGAAAACCGTTTGTCCGCAAGGGCACGTGGGTTCGAACCCCACCCTCTGCGTTTGAAATTATTATCAAAAAGATTTCAAAAAAGCTCTTGACAATCGAATGATAGTTTGCTAATATAAACAAGCTGTCGCGAGACGAGAGCACAACGAACCTTGAAAATCAAAGATCGATTAATACACAGACCCTGAAGATTCTAAAGAATTTTCAGAGACCAG